>JAJYAH010000786.1 GCA_021779635.1 Pseudomonadota bacterium
GGAGGTAGCGGCATCACAAGGATGACGAGCAGCCCCATCACTCCGAAAGCGAGCCCGATGTCGCTGCCGATATGTACGGACTTCAGGCGGCTTAATACGCTTTCGGCCATTTGTTTAGGCTAAGCCTGAAACGACCGGGCGGGGGATCCGGGTGCCGTCGCGTTCATACTCGTTCAGCTTGTTACGCAAGGTCCGAATCGAGATCCCTAATACAGCCGCCGTCTGTGCGCGGTTACCCATCCTTTGGCAAAGCGTTTCGAGGATCATATCCTTTTCGACAGCTTCAATCGTGCGGCCGGCGGTCGTGGACGGGGCTGCCACGTCAATTGCCGGGGTGGATGGCTTTTCGTCCGAGGTGTCAATATCGCCGCCCGAGACTATTGTAAGCGCGTCGGCCGTGACCTCTTGACCGGTTTCCGTGAGGACAGCCCGATGCATGACATTTTCCAATTCCCGGACATTGCCAGGCCAATCGTGCAGCAGCAGAAGTTCAAGTGCGGAAGGCGCGAGCGAAGTCGCCCGCCGGCCGTTGGCGCGGGCGAATTTCTGAAGGAAGAAATTGGCAAGCGCACGAAGATCGGCTGTCCGCTCCCGCAGCGGGGGAACCTTCAGGGTGATCACATTGAGGCGAAACAGTAGGTCAGCGCGGAAATGGCCAAGGCGAACCTCTTTATGCAAGTCCTTGTTCGTCGTTGCGACGATTCTGACATCGACGGGAACTGGTCTTTCGGCCCCCACCCTATCGACTTCGCGTTGTTCGATCGCCCGAAGTAGCTTTGCTTGAATCCGCGGATCCATTTCGCCGATTTCGTCCAGCAGCAGTGTTCCGCCGCTCGCGGCTTCGAATCGTCCTGTCCTGCGCGCGGTTGCGCCAAAGAACGCTCCTGGCTCGTGGCCGAAAAGTTCGCTTTCCAGAGCTACATCCGGGGCGCCGGCACAGTTTACCGTGACGAAAGCTTTGTCACGACGGTTCGATGTCCGGTGAAGATGTGCCGCGATCAATTCTTTTCCGGAACCGCTCTCGCCGACGATCAGGACGGTGGCATTCGTCATCGCGACATCCTCCACCCGCCGCATCAGCGCTGCCATGGCCGGATCAAGTGCGGCGATTGGTTCCAACGAGTCCGCGGCCATAGCGCCAACTTTGCCGCTGAGCGACGGATCGACGATATTACGCTGCCGTTGCGGGTCGCTCGGAATCATTGGTAAGACCCCCGTCGGCGAGGCGTTGCGGTATTGAAGAGTCTGGACTTGTGGAACGCACTGCAAGACGTAACGACATCGGCGTCCGTAAAGTAGAGTGCGTAGATTTTCTGTGTGACGGGCATCATGTCAGTTGGCCCGATCGGATTTAACAATCTCTGTCATGGTAATACCAAGTCGGTCGTCGTCGACCATCACGACTTCGCCGCGGGCTACCAGCCGATTGTTAACATAGATGTCGATTGCCTCGCCGAGTTTACGGTCAAGTTCGACAACGGCTCCGCGACCGAGCTTGAGCAATTGAGATACCTGCATCGTTGCCTTGCCGAGGACGGCTGAAATGGTAACCGGTATGTCGTAGATCGCTTCCAGGTCCGCGTTGGCACCTACAGTGTCAGCCGGTGCCGAGGATGCCGCGTCGAAATCAGCATTATTCGCCATTTTCGCTGTCCCTTGGTTCGATGGTAGTCAGAAGCGGATGAAACGCGTTCATGACCGCCTGCCAGACTTCAGACGGTCGTCGCCGGGCCTGGCCGGCATTCCACCGAACCCTCGCTTCCCCCGGCGTCATACTATTCTCGCCCATCACCTGGATCTTGCTGGAATGGTCAGGGACCAGTGAGGCGCATGTAGCTTCGATATAGGCGACCATTTCATTTGGAACCTCGACGCGGACTGATGGCTCACGCGATAGACCGGGCAACACGAGCGCTAGCATCGCCGTGACTTCGTTGAGAGCCGATCGCTGAATAAGATCCGGCATGGCAGCGTTCATCGCTGCTATCAGCGCCTTGGCGAGGGAAGTAGCCGCGGCTTCGGTAACATCGGCTGCCAAATGGCATCCTTTTGTCATCGCGGCGGCGATGACCTGCAACGATTCTTCCTCGGCGGCGGCCTGATGGGCCTCACGTGAAGATACGGCGGCCATCGTACCGGCGGCGTGGCCCGCCTCGTAGCCCTGCTGACGCGCCGCTGCCAAATCGGCCTGCGTAAACGTCGGTTCGACGGGCTTACGAAACGCCTCGTCGCTGAGATCGCGCTGCAGAAACAGTGACGCCCTGGCACTCCGCGCGGGAGACGCGGCAGCCAATGGAGGTGGAACGAGCGCGGGCCGGATCCAGTTTGGCTCCGCTAAAGGACGTGGGGTGAAATTTCCGTCCATCGCTAAATCACCACCTCGTCTTCGCTGGCCGCCTTGATCTCGATTCGACCCTCGGCAGCGAGATCTTTCGCGACCCTGACCAATTCCGCGCGTGCATCGTCCACATCACGTAGTTTCACCGGTCCAAGATTTTCGAGTTCTTCCCGCAGCATTTTAGATGCGCGTTCCGACAGGTTTCTGAAGAACAGATCCCTCATTTCCGGGGCTGCTCCCTTCAGGGCCATCGCTATCTTATCTTTCTGAACGGTACGCAGCAGCACCTGAATTCCTTGAGCGGGAACGCGTCCAAGGTCTTCGAACGTGAACATCAGCGCCCGGATCTTGTCGGCCGCATCCTGATCGCGACGTTCCAGCGCCTCCAAAAAGCGTGTTTCGGTTCGGCGATCCAGGTTGTTGAAGATTACCGCCATCTGTTCGTGGGGATCACTGCGGGCCGTTCGCGCCAAATTCGACATGAACTCCGAACGCAGGGTGCGCTCTACATCAGCCAGAACTTCCTTTTGCACGGTCTCCATGCACAGAAGGCGCATGACGACTTCGGTAGAAAAGCTTTCGGGTAGCTCCGCGAGCACTCTTGCGGCATGGTCGGGTCTGAGCTTTGAGATGACGACTGCCACCGTTTGTGGATATTCGTTCTTGAGGTAGCTCGCGAGTACGTCCTCGTCGACATTACCCAGCTTGTCCCACATCGTCCGGCCCGCCGGCCCGTGGATTTCCTCCATGATCTGGGCAACCCGAGCCGGCGGAAGCGATGTCAGCAACAGTCGCTCGGTGCTTTCAATACCGCCCATCAGTCCCGTGGCGTTATTTAAGCTGTCGGTGAATTCGGCGCATAGTTGCTCGACAACCTCGGCCGGAATCGGCCCCAGATTCACCAATGCTTTCGATACTTCGCGGATTTCGTCCTCGTGCAGCAAAGAAAAGAGCTTTCCGCCCTGCACGTCTCCTAATGCCAAGATTAAGATCGCGGCCTTTTGGGGACCGGTTAAATTGCGATAGTCCTGCGTGGTGGTGATCATCATTTTAGGTGGTCTTTCCGCCGAGCCAACCGCGCACGACCATTATGCTGGCGTCGGGTTGCTCCTCGACCTGTTTTCCCAAATTGCGAAGCGATGACGCGCGTATTTCGCCTTGGATGTTCGCTACGTTCAGCATTGTGTCCTTGTCGCCCGTATCGGATTGGGGCGTGCCCGAGAGAAGAAGGTTGGCTTGCGCGGAATTGGCGGCGCCTGGCAGCGCGGCTACGCCATCGCTTTCCGGTCCGGGAAGGGCTGGGGCCGGTGTCGGTGACTGGGCAAGCAGACCGCTCGCGAGCTTCAGGGCCAGCGGGCGCACTACGAAACCCAGGGAGAAAAGAGCGACCAGGGCAACGACACCAATG
>JAJYAH010000787.1 GCA_021779635.1 Pseudomonadota bacterium
TGTACCCTCGTCGTTTCGCGAACCTGAGGAGCTGGCGTATCGCCGTCCGTTCGTTCTTGAGGGTGACGATGGCCGGTCGTCTCGGCTGCGAGAGCCTCCAGTCCACGTAGTCGGCGAGCTTGGCCTTGCGTTCTTTGTCACGCTCCTCGCTCGCCTGTACGAGCATTGCGCTGACTTGGCGTACTTCAGCTTCCATTTCGGCCGGGCGTCATTATTCACATTCCTTAGGAGGAAACGAAAACCGTCCTTTGATCGCGGCTCACGCGCTGCAGGTTCACTACAGGTGATGCCCCCGGAATTAACTGATCACTAACCGGTATTGATAACCGGCCCTCCATTTCCGTATTGTAACCTTGCGTTTGGGGAGCGTCATAATGCAAAAATGGCTCTTGCGGATGTGGGCAGGTATCGGTACCGGCCGAATGCCGGCTGACAATATCGATCAGACTGACGCCGACGCTCCGGTTCGACGGGGGCCAATCGGTTGGCTCATTATGTGCGGCGTGCTGCTGATCGCGGCAATTGTCATCGGCACTGCGATAACGGTGGGTGAATCTCGCGAGCGCGCGCTGGCCAACAGTGAACGCGAATTGGAAAACACCCTGCTATTGCTCGCCGGGCACTTTCATCAACAGCTTGAACAATTAGATCTCGCTCAACAACAACTTGCCGAAGATATCAATCTGGCAGGGATTACTTCCAGCAAGGATCTTGAGCGCAAGATGTCCGGTCAGGACGTGCACCTTATGCTCAAGGCTAAGATCGGCGCGTTACCCTTTGTGAGCACTCTCAACCTTGTCGGTTCAGACGGAAAGCTGATTAACTTTACCCACTTATGGCCGGGCCCGCCCCTTACTGACGCCGGCCGCGATTATTTCAAAGCGCTCAAATCTGACCCTCAACTGACAACGGTTTTGAGCGATCCGGTAAAAAGCCGAATCGCGGGCACTTGGACGATAAAATTGGCTCGTAAGGTAAGCGCGCCGAATGGCGACTTCCTGGGTGTCATTGTTGGAACCATACAGCTGTCCCAGTTCGAAAACTTCTTTGCGTCCGTGGCCCTCGGAGAAGGCGCCGCGATTGCCATGTTCAACCGCGACGGGACGCTGCTGGCTCGTCATCCACACCTCGAATCGATGATCGGGCGCAATTTCACAACGGGTCCGCTGTTCCAGAATGTTGTATTGAAGGCGGACCGTGGGACGACGCGGCTGGAAAGTAGCATTGATGGTCTGGAGCGGCTGGTTTCCGCTCGCACCCTGAGCCATTTCCCAATTGTGGTCGTCGCGGCCACGACCGTATCGGCGGCGCTCGTCGATTGGCGCGAACAAACGAAAGTTCTCATTGGCGTGGCCGGTCTTTCCGTGCTCGTGATCACCGCCCTCCTGTTCCTGATCGTTCGGCGGCTGTCGCGGCAACACCAATCATCACAGAGGCGGCTGATGTTGGAAAAGCAGCGTCTCGATACCGCTGTCGACAATATGACGCAGGGCCTGACGCTGTTCGATCAATCCAAGCGGCTTATCGTTTGCAACCGGCGATATATTGAAATGTACGGGTTGTTACTCGATGTGGTGAAGCCAGGTTGCAGTTTTCGCGATCTGATCGCGCATCGCATAGAAGTTGGATCGCTTCAAGTTGATGATGTCGACGCACATTGTTCTCGAATTTTGGAGCATGTTGCGCGTGGCGAAGGCACCATAATAAATGCTCCGGATGGACGCTCAATCCAAGTTACGCACCGGCTTGTGTCTGATGGCGGATGGGTCGCCACGCATGAAGATATCACCGAGCGGTTGCGTCACGAGAGCAATGTCCTTCAACAGGCCGCCGAACTAGCGCGCACCCAGGAGGTCCTAACAGAGGCAGTCAACGCAAGCCCGGACGCGCTGGTCATTTATGACGAGAGAGATCGGCTGGTAACCTGCAACGAAGCATATCGTCAGATTTATGCCCAATCAGCCGCCGCGATTTATCCGGGCGCATTGTTCGAAGACGTCCTGCATTGTGGTCTTGAAAACAACCAATATCCCGAAGCTGGTGAAACATCCACGCAGCGGTCCGCATGGCTTGCTGAACGGATAAGGTTGCATCGCGCCCCTTCGACGGACGTCCTTCAGCATTTGTCGAATGGCCGCTGGATCCAGCTTCGCGAGCGTCGCACCGCCTCGGGGCTCACGGTAGGGTTTCGGATCGATGTGACCGAGCTTCAGAAAAAGACCGCTCAACTCGCGCGTATAAATATGCAGTTCGACGCTGCACTAAGCAATTTGTCGCAGGGCATTTGCATGTTCGACGGGCAGAGGCGGCTCGTTGTCTGGAATCACCGTTTTGCGGAATTGTATCAATTGCCGCCAGATTTGCTGAAAGTAGGAACGCCTCACGATGCAATTATCAAGGACCTTGTAGCTCGCGGCATTTTCAAAGGCGGCACAAGCGAGCCGGCTGCCAAGGCAAAGATTACCGAATTAGCTGAGCTACCTTCCGATGCCCGCTCGAGCAGGGTCGATGAGTTTGCGGACGGGCGTCTGATCCTCATTGTCCGACAGCCAACCAAGGATGGTGGCTGGGTGGCAAGCCACGAAGACATCACTGAACAGCGTCGGGTGGAAGCCGAGATCGTTCACCTGGCCCGGCATGACGTGCTGACGGGGCTGGCTAACCGCGCGGAATTCAACGCTAAACTTGAAGAAGCCAGCAATCGCCTGAAGCGGAATGGTAAGGCTGTGACCTTGATGATGCTCGACCTTGATAAATTCAAAGCCGTCAACGACACGCTTGGGCACCTCGCCGGTGACCAGTTGCTGGTTGAAGTGGGTAGACGCCTGCAGTCCATGCTTCGGGAAACCGATGTGCTGGCACGCCTGGGCGGTGACGAGTTTGCGATCATCCAGGAGGGTGGAGCTAATCAACACGAGGGCGCTATCGCCCTCGCGTTACGAATGATAGGCACCATTACCGAACCATTCCACCTTAATGGCCATGCGGCCAGTATTGGGACCAGTATCGGTATTGTCCTTGCCCCGGAAGATGGCGTCGATCCCGAGGAACTGCTTAGGAAAGCCGACCTTGCGCTCTACGAAGCCAAGGTAAATGGACGAAATGATTATCGGGTATTCCGAGCCGAGATGCTTGAGGTTGCTCAAACGCAGCGATCGGCGGAGAGCGAACTGCGGGATGCCATATCGGGGAATGAATTGGAGTTGCACTATCAGCCGGTAGTGGATACCAAGGCTCGATTGCCCTGTGGCGTCGAGGCGCTGGTTCGATGGCGGCACCCGACGAAGGGTCTCATTGGTCCAGACCAGTTTATTCCGATTGCAGAATCCAGCGGCTTAATAGGTCCACTCGGCGAATGGGTTCTGCAGCGAGCCTGCACCGATGCGACTTCGTGGCCTGCGCATATCAGGCTCGCGATCAATATTTCGGCAATTCAGTTCAAAAAGGGGAAATTGTTCGACGTCATACTTTGCACGCTGGTCGAGACCGGTCTTGCGCCCGAACGGCTGGAGCTTGAGATCACCGAAACTGCTATTCTTGAGAACCATGAAGCGCATCTGGCGACGATTCGACAGCTGAAAAATCTCGGCATTTCCATCGCTCTCGATGATTTTGGCACGGGATATTCGTCAGTCAACTATCTGACGGTTTTCCCGTTTGATAAGATCAAGATCGATAAGTCCTTTACACAAGGCGTTCTTAATCGACGGGATTGCAGGGCGATCGTTGCCTCAACGCTGGCTCTC
>JAJYAH010000788.1 GCA_021779635.1 Pseudomonadota bacterium
ATTATCTCACCTACATTGCGCCGGCCTGGGTCACCGAACAATTGTTCGGCGTTACGATCGGCGTCACCCTCCCGCTGGTGGTCAACTTTCCGGAGTCGCCGGAACAGGTTTTGGCCAATCTCCGCGAACTCGCGGTCGAGGCGATGGTGTTTGCCCCCCGGCAATGGGAGAACCTGGCGTCCACGATCCAGGCAAAGATGCTCGACGCCGGCCCAATCCGCCGCCGCATTTACGAATGGGGCGTCGAGATCGGACGCAAGGTCAACGTCGCTCGACTCGACGGCAAGCCGGTGCCGTTGGCAGCCCGCATGGCATTTCCGATCGCGGAGGCTTTGGTTCTGAAGCCATTGCGCGACAAGCTCGGCCTGACGCGCCTGAAGGTCGCGCTCAGCGGCGGATCGACCATGGCGCCCGATGTGTTCCGCCTATTTCACGCCATCGGCGTGCCGTTGCGCAATATTTACGGTTCGACCGAGATCGGCATCATGACGATCCACAAGGGTAAACGCTACGATCTCGAAACTGTGGGCCACTGGCTTGAAGCGCACCCCGAGACGGCGGCGCTGGAATGGAAGGTTTCACCGGCAGGCGAGTTGCTGGTACGCGGCGGCTCTTTCTTTCAGGGCTATTTCGGCAAGCCCGAGAAGAGCGCCGAACGAATAGACGGCGGATGGTACCGCACCGGCGACGCTGTTTCCGTCACTACCTCCGGCGAGCTGGTTTTCCTCGAGCGGATCGAGGATCTCGCCAAGCTGAGTTCCGGTCAAAGCTATCCACCGCAATTCATCGAAACGCGGCTGCGCTTCAGTCCGTTCATCAAGGACATCATGACGCTTGGCGACGCGTCGCGGGACTACATCGGAGCATTGATCAATATCGACATGGGCGTTGTGTCGCGATGGGCTGAGGAACGCAGGCTGGCTTATTCGACATTCGCCGACCTGTCGCAAATGACGGCGGTAGCCGATCTGATCCGCGAAGAGATCGTCCGCATCAACAAATTTCTGCCCGATCATGCGCAAGTCCGACGCTTTGCGAATTTTCCCAAGGAACTCGATCCGGATGAGGGCGAATTGACCCGGACGCGCAAGCTACGACGTGAATTTCTGGTGGAGCGCTATGCAGCGTTGATCGACGGCCTCTACACCGGCAAGGATCGCGTGGCGCTTTCGATCCCGGTCACTTACCAGGATGGCCGCCGCGGGACGATGGCAGCCAACGTACTGGTTCATTCCGTGGATACCGCACCTCTGGCCGCCGCTGCGGTCCAGCCGCGACGCAAAATGGCCGGGATGTCATAATGTTCGACGTGGTCGACTTTCTGAATTACCTGATCAACGGTTCGCTGGTGGGGCTCCTTTACGCGCTTATCGCGATGGGCTTCATTGTCATCTACCGCGCGTCGAAGGTGTTCAACTTCGCGCAAGGCGAACTCGTGGTGTTCGGAGGCTTCATCGTCTGGTGGATGGTCATCCAAACCGGGCTGCCGCTGTTCGTGGCACTTCCGCTGGCGATGGCGGTGTCGGCGATTTTCGGACTTATCATCGAGCGCATCTTTTTTTCGCGTCTCGTCGGCGAGTCCGGTTTCGCGATGGTGATGGTGACGATCGGCCTGCTGATTCTCATCAGGGGCCTCATCCTGTTGATATTCGGACCGCAGGTCCGGCCGTTTCCGATCATCTTCGCGTTGAAGCCGGTGTTCATCGGCGACATCCTGATTCCGCGGTCACTGCTGATCGGCGCCGTGATCACGGTGATCGTCGGACTGGGCCTGTCGTGGTTCTTCAACAACACGCGCGCCGGGCTCAAGATGACCGCGGTTGCGGAGGATCATCAGGTCGCGTTGTCGATGGGAATCTCGGTGAAGCGCTCCATCGCTTTTGCCTGGGCGCTGGGCGCTGTATTGTCGACCCTTGGCGCAATCATTTATCTGAGCGGCAAGTCGTTGAACTTCCTGGCTTCGGACATCGGACTTTCGGCGCTGCCGGTGGCGCTGCTCGCCGGATTCGAGTCGATCGCCGGAGTCTTGCTGGCCGGTTTGATCGTCGGCGCCGTGCAGGGACTCGTGACGGCCTATGTCGACCCGGTGATCGGCGGCGCGGTTGGCTCGGTCTTCCCGTTCATCATCATGCTCGTCATCCTGTTCATCCGTCCGACCGGAATGTTCGGGTGGAGAACGATCGAAAGGGTTTAGGCAATGGATCCGGCCGGGATTTTCGCGACCAGCTTTGCGCGCGATGCGGCGTTGGTGCGGACGCGTCCGCAGCAGATTGCCCTCGCCTTGTTTCTGGTCTTCCTGCTGCTGCTTCCGATCTTGTTCGGGCCGCGGCTGCTCGCCATCTCGACGCTCATATTGATCTCGTCAGTGATCGTCCTCGGCCTTCAGATCACCACCGGCTATGCCGGCCAGATCAATCTCGGACAGGCCGCCTTCATGGGCGTCGGCGCCTACACGACCGGCTTTCTGGCCACCAAGCTGGGGCTGCCGTTCTGGTTGACGATCCCGCTTGGCGGATGTTTCGCGGCCCTGTTCGGCTTCATCTTCGGATTGTCGGCGGTGCGCATCAAGGGCTTCTATCTGGCTTTGACGACGATCGCCGCCCAGGCGCTGTTTCATTTTTTCGTCCTTAACCTGCCCTGGTTTGGCGGATCGAACGGGCTGACGCTCGATCCTGCCAGCCTGTTCGGATTCGCGTTCGCGACGGATATCCCAATCTATTATCTCTGTCTCGCCGTCGCGGCGCTCATGACCTTCGGCGCCTACGGCATCGTGCGCGGCCGATTTGGACGTGCTTTCGTAGCCGTGCGCGACGACGACGTGGCAGCCGGCATTATGGGAATTGATGTCGTGGCTACCAAGGCAACCGCATTCCTGATCGGCGCGTTCTATGCCGGTGTCGGCGGCGGGTTGTGGGCTTATTTCGTTCGCTTTGTCGCGGTCGATCAGTTCACGCTGTTCAATTCGATATGGTTCATTGCCATGATCATCGTCGGCGGCATGGGGTCGATCACGGGCGCTCTGGTCGGCGTCGTGGTCATCAAATGCATCCAGGAGGGCTTCGTGTCGCTCGGCCCGTCGGTCGTCGCACAATTCCCCTCGATCGGCGGCGATGTCGTATTTTCCCTGATGAATGTATTTCTCGGCAGCGTCATTGCTGCATTCCTGATCTTCGAACCGCACGGCCTGATGCATCGCTGGAATATCCTGAAGCGGTCGTATCGGATGTGGCCGTTTCCATACTGAACGTAACGAAGCCGCAGCAGGGCGGTGTCCCTGAAAACAAACAGTACCGGGAGGACATAGACATGAACGACAGACTTTCGAAATGGATCGCAGGCGCCGCGGCAACGGCGGTCGTCGCGCTCGCGTCGCCCGCATTGGCGCAGGCGACCTACAATATCGCCTCGATTGCCGATTTTACCGGACCCTACGCCGACATCATGAAGGATCTCGTCGGCGCCCGCCGGGCCGCCGTCGACTGGTGGAATGACGAAGTCGGCAAAGGACTCGGCATCAAGGTCGGGATCAAGGACTATGACGGCCGTTACGACGCGGCCCAAACAGCGAGCCTCTGGCCCGGCATCAAGGCCGAACTCAACCCAGTGGCCGTTCTCGGCGTCGGTGGACCTGACGTCGCCGCGCTCCAGGGCCGGCTTCCAGCGGACAAGGTGCCGATGTTCATGTCGACCGCGGCTTACGGGTTCGCCTGGAAGCCGGATCCATGGATCTTCAACCCGCGTCCA
>JAJYAH010000789.1 GCA_021779635.1 Pseudomonadota bacterium
TGCCGAGCGATCCGGTGAGCATGGCCGCGACATCGGACAGCATGTCGCCGAACAGATTGTCGGTGACGATGACGTCGAACTGCTTCGGCCAGCGCACCAGCTGCATGCCGCCCGCATCCGCCAGCATATGTTCGAGCGTGACGTCCTGGTAGCCGCGCGCATGCACCTCCTCGACCACGTCGTGCCACAGCACGCCGGTCTTCATGACGTTGCGCTTTTCCATCGAGGTGACTTTGTTGCGCCGCTGGCGGGCCAGTTCGAAGCCGACCCGGGCGATGCGCTCGATCTCATAGGTGTCGTAGACCTGGGTATCGATGGCGCGTTTCTGGCCGTTGCCGAGATCGGTGATGGTCTTGGGTTCGCCGAAATAGACCCCGCCGGTGAGTTCGCGCACGATCATGATATCGAGGCCCTCGACCGCCTCGCGCTTCAGGCTCGAGGCATCCGCGAGCGCCGGATAGCAGATCGCCGGACGAAGGTTGGCGAACAGCGCCATGTCCTTGCGCAGGCGCAGCAGGCCGGCTTCGGGACGCACATCATACGGCACATGATCCCATTTCGGCCCGCCGACGGCGCCGAAGATCACCGCGTCGCTGGCCTGCGCCAGCGCCATGGTGGCGTCGGTGATCGCGACCTTGTCGGCATCATAGGCGGAACCGCCAACCAGCCCCTGCTCGGTCTCGAAATGTGCGAGGCCTTGCGTGTTCAGCCAGCCGATCAGGCGCTTCACTTCCGCCATCACTTCGGTGCCAATGCCGTCGCCGGGAAGCAGGAGCAGTTTATGGGTCGTCATGGCTCGTTCCTTGTTCGACACGTCATGCCCTGGGCGTGACGGCCAGTATCGCTGCGCGCGGATTGCTAAAGCGGCATTGCGCGATTGGCAAGACACCATTGCCGGGCTGCGCCTGTGCAATCGCGGCGGAGCCTGTCACAATGCGTTCCCGCCGGAGTAGTCCCCCTTGCCAGCGCCTGACCATGCCCCGCCGCTTGCGCACCCCGCGCGGCTGATTCTCATTCTGTCGCTGGCGCCCACCGTCGGCCTCGGGATCGGCCGGTTTGCCTATTCGCTGGTGCTGCCGGACATGCGCGATGCGCTGGGCTGGTCGTATTCCGCCGCGGGCTTCATGAACACGATCAACGCGGCCGGCTATCTTGCCGGCGCCCTTGTCGCATCGAAGCTCATCAAGCGCTTCGGATTATCGGCCACCGTGCGCTGGGGAACACTGGCCTGCGTGGCATCGCTGGCGCTATGCGCCATGACGGGCAATTTCATTGTGCTGAGTTTTGCAAGGCTGCTGGTGGGCTTTGGCGCCGCCGCGGTTTTCATCGCCGGCGCCGCGCTGGCGGCGACGATCGCGCAATCGCACCCCGAGCGGGCGAACTTCCTGCTGAGTTTGTTCTACGCCGGACCCGGATTGGGCATCCTGTCGTCCGGCCTGATCGCGCCGTTCGTGCTGCAGGGGTTCGGACCGGGATCGTGGTGGATTGTCTGGTGGGCGATGACGCTGCTCTCGATCGCCATGACCATTCCGCTGCTGCTGACGCCGTTCGATGCGCGCGCCCACATCGCCGATCAATTGCCGGCAAAATTCGCGATCCGTCCGGTGGCGATCTATCTTGCCGGCTATTTTCTGTTCGGCGCGGGATACATCGCCTACATGACCTTCATGATTGCATATATCCGCGACGCCGGCGGCGGCGCGGCGGCGCAGAGCGCGTTCTGGTGCCTGATCGGCTTGAGCGCCTTCGTGACGCCGTGGCTGTGGCGCCGCGTGCTGGCGCATAACAGCGGCGGCATCAGCACGGCGATCATTCTCGGCGTCAACACCGTCGGCGCGGCGTTGCCGCTCTTCGGACATTCTTCGGCGTGGCTCGCCACATCGGCGCTGGTGTTTGGCGTCTCGTTCTTCGCGGTGGTCGGATCGACCACCGCCTTCGTGCGCTTCAATTACCCGCCGGCGGCGTGGCCGAACGCGATCGCAGCGATGACCATCGCGTTCGGCGTCGGTCAAACGCTGGGCCCAAGTGCCACCGGCGCCATTACCGACGCGATGGGCAGCCTGTCCTACGCGCTCAATGCCGGCGCGGCGATGCTGGCGGCAGGTGCGATTGCAGCGGCGTTTCAGGGAAGGCTGCGTGCAAGTTCCTCGTCACGAGGAACAGGTCTCAGCTCCCGCTGAACGAATTGTAGCCCTGGTCTTCCCAATAGCCGCCCTTGTAGTCGTTGGTGACTTCCATCGAGATCACATATTTCGGATTCTTGAAGCCGAGCTTGGTCGGCACCCGGATCTTCATCGGATAGCCATAGGCCCGCGGCAGGATTTCATCGGCGAATTTGAACGTCATCTGGGTCTGCGGATGCAGCGCCGTCGCCATGTCCAGCGGGCTGTTGTAGCCGTCGTAATCGGCGCACTGGAACCAGCAATATTTCGCGCGCGTGTCGGCGCCGACCAGTTTGAGAAAATCGCGCAGCGGTGTGCCGGTCCAGCTTCCGATCGCGCTCCAGCCTTCGACGCAGATATGCCGGGTGATCTGCTTGACCTGCGGCAGCTTGTAAAGCTCCTCCAGCGTCCACGATTTCTTGTTGTCGACCAGGCCGCGCACCTCGAACTTCCACTCCTTGCCGTTGATGTCGGGTGCATCCTCCTGATCGTAATAGCCGTTGAACGGGAACGGCTTGGTGATGGCGCTTTCCGGAAAGGTCGGCGCCAGCGCATAGGGATTGAAGATCGCCGCCTGCACGGCATCGTTGAATTTCGATACCTTCTTCAACATCTCCTCGGCCGAAAAACTATCGGACACGTCGCACCCGGTCAAAAGCGTCAGCGCGCCGAGGCTGGCGCCACCGGCGATGAAGCGCCGGCGTGTCGGATCCGGCATCAGTTTGCCGGCGTCGCGCACCAGCAGTCGCTTGTCGACGCCTGGAATCAGAAGCGAGCGTAGGCGGCCCATGATATGTTCTCCTTAGATCATGCTCTAGCGGCCGATGATCATGGCGCGCAGGCTCTTCGGCACCAGCAGCGCCAGGGCGACATGAACCACCAGAAACGCGACGATCAACGCCATGCAAATGAAGTGAACGTAACGCGCGACATCATAGCCGCCGAACAAGGCCGTCAGGTATTGCAGTTGCACCGGCTTCCAGATCGAAAGCCCCGACAGCACGATGAGGACGCCGACCACGATGATGCCGGCATAAAGCAGCTTCTGCACATAATTATACCTGGTCAGGTCGTCATGCGACAATTTGCCGGTCAGCGCCGCCCGGGTGTCGGCGATGACCCCCGCCGGTGAGATCGGCAGCAGCTTGCTGGCGAAGCGACCGGTCGCAAAACCCAGCGTGAGATAGACAAGGCCGTTGACCATCAAGAGCCACATCGCCGCGAAATGCCAGAGCAGCGCGCCGCCTAGCCAGCCGCCAAGGGTGATGCTGCTGGAAAACCTGAAATCGAACAGCGGGGAGGCGTTGTAGATCTGCCATCCCGACATGATCATCAGGATCATCGCCACCGCATTGATCCAGTGCACGATCCGGACCCACGCCGGCTGAATGGCTTTCACCGTCGCTGCGCTGGGCTTGGCATTGACTGCAAGGCTGGACATGGCAATTCGGTCGCTGAAGGTCGTATCCAGATACATTATACGCCGGGAACCGGGGCTTCGTTACAGGAATGCACGCTATCGGAACTACGCGCAGCAGGCCCGGCGGTCACAAAAAAGCGAGCCGGATTGCCCCGGCT
>JAJYAH010000790.1 GCA_021779635.1 Pseudomonadota bacterium
ACTTCCGCCGCATCCTCGCCTGGCTGAGAGATTTTTGGCGCCTTATCCTGACCGCACTCATCGCAGCCATCAGCGTCCAATCCGCCCTCAGATCAGCTTCTTAACGGGCGACTAATTTGCCTAGCCTTGGAACAAAGAAAGAACATTGGCTTGTTGGCCAATTTCGTCTGAAAACTGGGGATATCGGCACCGGCCGCTAGCGTGTTGCAGTAACGTGAAGAGGTATGATTCGGGGCTCCCTGAAAAAGCTAAAACGGATACTACTTCTATGTTTGCAGAATCTTTCGAAGATGTATTCGACCCAGGCTTTGTAACGCCCGAATTGTTAATCGCGGCGCATCAAATATTTTCGGACATAGAGCAGGAAAAGCATCGCGCAATGATCACAATGCGCAAGTCGGGCCTTTCGGCGGCGAGCGTCGAACATTGGCTGGTTGAGGGATCATTTCACGTACTTTATTGCGTCGGCTTGTTTGCTAAAAAGCGGCAATTGGATTTAGCTCACTATGAAACTTGTGCGGCGATCGTGCCCGAGGCGATGAGCGTAGTGGGGCGATACTACGAAAATGTCGATCGTATCGCCGCATATCGCCTCTTCAGATCCGTTCGGACAAGAGACGATCTGCGTCAAATCGTTGAAGGAGATGCTGACGTTAGCGCAGTCCAATCGAAGCAATTTCGTTTCGAATTTTCTCCGACACCGTAGCCCGTGGGGCGGAATTGCGCAGCGTATTCCGCCAATTCATGTGCCGCTCTTGGTGCAGGCGTTTCATGATTGCGCCTAGCCCTTTTCCGCACCCCGCCCCAATGCTATATCTCAGACATGACCACCGCCGAAGACATCGAAAAAGCCGTCGAGCAGCTTGCCCCGCGCGAGTTGGCGCGGTTTCGTGCGTGGTTCGAGGCCTTCGATGCGGAACAATTCGACGCCGCCATTGAGCGGGACGCGCGCGCTGGCAAGCTTGATGCGCATGCGGAAGAAGCTCTCGCCGCGCATCGCGCCGGGCGCTCGCGCGAGTTGTGAGGCATTTCGCTTCACCGAAATTCTGGACCGCCTATGAGGCGTTGCCGCTTCCGGTCCGAAAGCTGGCCGACGCAAATTTTGGACTTCTCAAAACCGATCCGCGCCATCCGTCCCTGCAATTCAAGAAAGTCGGCCGTTATTGGTCCGCTCGCGTCGGCCTGCGCTATCGCGCGCTTGCCCTTGAAGTGGACGGCGGCTATCTTTGGTTCTGGATCGGCTCGCATGCCGATTACGATAGATTGATTGGCTGAGCGCGCAGGATGGGTTCAGCGAAGTTCAACCCATCGATGGCAATTCCTCATGTGATGGGATTCGCAAAAGCTCAACCCACTACGGCTACAAGGCGGTGTCGATTCCTCACGCGATGGCCGGCAGACGAACCATCAACATCGACTCTCACTTCAGCGGAGAACTGGCCGACGGGACCAGGATCGTTGATTCGACGCCCAGGATGTCGGCGACGTCAAAGCCGCTGGCATCGTTGGTCGCCTCCGGGCTTTGTATGTAGCGCCGTGCGACCTCACCAGGATCATCGCCCTCTGCATAGGAAACCAACACAAAGACCCGGTGCGCTACATCGTCTTTTTTTGTCCATAAGCCGTGAGCCTCGACACCGAACAATCCAAAGTTATGGAGGTGGCGCGGATAAACCGTGGGAACGTAGAAATCGAGCGTCTCTCGGGTGCGCAGCGTGTATATTCGAAGCTCAAAGGTTCGCATGGTGGCCTCCTGTTTGAGGTTTCAGTTTGAAGTTTCAGCGGCCGCCGACGATGAGACACGCGCCCGTTGCGACAATGACCAGCCCCGTCAGACCATGCATGCCGTAGGCGAGCGCCTTGCTTCCTCCCGAGCGAAGGACTGTCGCCATATCGCCAAATGCGATGAGGCTCGCCACCAGCATGAATTCGCCGAGCAAGCGCGGCGATCCATTGGCCATGAGCAGGATGACAAACAGGCCCGATGCGATATCTCGCGTGCCTTTCACCGACAGCCACGCTGAAAATCCGGTCGAGGGCGGTGGTGAGCCGGCGATGCCGAAGTCGGCCGACGCCGAAGCCGGCGCAACCCAAAAGCGCGATCCGAGGAAGATGATTGCGAGTGCGATCAGGCCAGAGAGAACGTTTCCGATTAAGATCATTGAGAGCTCCTTTCAGTTGCAGATATTCTAGCAGCGCTAGATTCAGATCGTCAACGAAAATCTAGCATTGATATTTTTTAACTCAGTGCTATGATTTGCGGATGTCGATCGAGGACCGCAGAGAGCGCCAGCGTGCGGAGCGCTACGAACTCATCCTGGCTGCGGCGCTCAAACTGGCCGAGGCCGAAGGGTGGGACGCGGTCACCACTCGCCGTCTGGCGGGGCTCATCGACTATAGCCAGCCGGTTCTCTACAGCCACTTCAAGAACAAGACCGACATCATGGCGGCCGTGGCCAATCGAGGATTTGAGGAACTTGCCACGCGTTTGAAAGCGGCAACGGCGCGCGGCACCGGTAATCCAGACGTTTTGCGTAACGTCTGTG
This sequence comes from Pseudomonadota bacterium, assembly GCA_021779635.1. The sequence goes on from JAJYAH010000790.1 coordinate 2,547, forward strand.
CCGCCTATCTCGATTTTGCCCGTTCGCGGCCGGTTGTTTACGAGGCGATGTTCGTCTTGCCGACCAAGATCAAATTCGCCAGCGAGGAAACGCCGCCATCGCTCCGTGCCGCCTTCGCCGCGTTGGTAACCGCACTCGGAGCAGACCGAAAGGGCTCAGAATTTCTGGCCGAGGTGTTGTGGAGTGCGTTGCATGGACTGGTTGTCCTCGCGCAGTCCGGACGTATCCCCGCTACAGGCGCCAAGGCTCGATTGAACGTTCTCGTGCAAAAATTCAGCAGCGCGTAGGATGGGTGGAGCGGCTCGTCCGCCGTAGCTCAACGAGCGAAGGCGGAAGCGATACCGATCGATGGCAATTCATCACGTGATGGATTTCGCCAAGAGCTCAACCCATCCTACGCCTGCTGCTAACATCTCCACGAATAAACCGTTCCTCAACTATTCCAGCCGTTCTTTCTGACCCCCCATGACCGTCATCTCCATCCAGTCCCAGGTCGCTTACGGCCATGTCGGCAACAGCGCTGCGGTGTTTCCGCTGCAGATGCACGGCATCGACGTCGTATCCGTGCCGACCACGCTGTTGAGCAACCGGCCGGGTTACCCGACCATCCGCGGACGGGTGCTCGATGCCAACTGGTCGGCGATCTCTTGCTCGGGATCGAGGAGCGCGGTGCGGTCGTTCGCTGCCGGATGATCCTGTCGGGCTATCTCGGCTCGCCTGAGATAGCCGCCGTGGTCGCGGACTTCGTCGCGCGCGCCAAAGCGCGCAACCAAACCGGGCATCCGTGAGGTCATTGTCAAAGGCGGAATCTGGACCCTAATGCAAGCCGGCCGCTTGCCTGACTACAACGGTGGTGACGTACATTTGGGCAATTGCAGCGTAAACGAGTGCCTTGTCCAATAGCGCTGTATTGGTGTTGCCTCCCGTCACTACGTCGAGCTCTTCGGTGGTTAGTACGCGGTCATCATTTCGGAACTCATGGTTGATCGTCGTCATGTCACAGTTTCCTTCGATGGTTTTCACGGGCGGGGACCATCCCTGCCGCGTTGGCCCATCCGTAGCGCAAACCTTCCCCAGCTTTCGTGAAGTGTATCACGTTCTTCCAGCGCTCCGTGATGCGCATCACGAGAGGCAATCGACACAAAGATGGTCAATTGATCGGCCGCATCGATACACTCGCGACCGAACGC
>JAJYAH010000791.1 GCA_021779635.1 Pseudomonadota bacterium
GGATACGCCGCGAATTGCCGGGATGGCTGACGTGGACGACATCGAATCCGTTGCGGGCGAGCAGCGCCGAGAGCGTCGGCACCGAGAAATAATGCATGTGGGACGGCGGATGGATCATCCGCCACGAAGCGGCACGGAGACGCGCGTTCAAGCTGCCGATATCCCCGGTCGTGATTGCTAGAAGACCGCCAGGCTTGATGTCTGAGGCTAGTTTCTTGATGAACAGATCCGGCCGCTTCAGGTGTTCGATGGTGTCCCACATCGCAACGATATCGACCTGCCGTCGGAGATCGGTGTTGAGATAGTCGCCGCAACGCGCGTCGACATTGAACCGCTCGACCGCATATCGAATTGCGTCAGCAGATACGTCGATGCCGCTGGCCAGCCTGACCTGTTTCTTCACTTCGTCCAGGAAGAACCCGTAGGCGCATCCAACTTCAAACAGGTCTGCGTTCGACCACGTCGGAGCCAGCGATTTCAGCGTCGCCAACCGATTGGCAAAATTCAGTCGAAGGCTTTCTTCCTCAGCGACGTAGTCCAGATATTCCTGGCCGTGAAAATAATCCTCGCTGTACAGCGCGCGCAGTTCCTCGTCCGAAATGTTGAGGTCGGCGGAGATAAAGCCGCAGGAAGCGCACTGGAAAAGACCCGGCAGCGAGCTTGGCTGATATTTGCCGCCGCAGACCAAGCAGGACGGACCGGCGCCGTCTGCTTCCTTGCGGGGATCGCTTACGGTGGATGCCCCAAAATCATTGACGCTCATAGCCGCCGATCCAAGTTTTTTTCTGATTCGACATGGCGGAAATTGGCTAGTCTGTTCTTGATAATGGAAACGATATGGGCCATCTCAATCGCAGATTCCGGATTATTGACGGCCGAACAGCCCATCAGTCGCCGCAAGACACATGCCGGGCCGCTGCAACGATCTTCAACGTCGATCTTCCGGACCTCGCCCTCTCCGACGAATTCCTCATAAGGCTTTTCGCCGCTGGTGTCGAGCGGAGTAAGCAGCACATGCCATCGGCCTGAGCAAGCCAGTTCCCGGAGTGCACAGCTCCGCGGTCTCGCGATGGGAGAAAATAACGCCTGGAATCTCGGCCAGATAGTTTTCGCTGTGGTCGACTGACATGGACGCTGCTCGGACCGTAGTCCACCAACAGCTGAGCGGTGGCCGAACCAATCGATCCTCTGTCCCGACCACCAGCACACGGCGTCCCCGGACTAGCCGGTCGACGTTGGCGGCCTGCTTGCTGATGTCGTGGCGGATCAATGAGTTTTCACGTCGGTTCACCAGCGCGTCGAGCTGTGACGCACTCAGTTCAGCCCGCAGAGCCTCGGCAATGTCAGTTGGCATCGATCAATCCGTTTTTTCGGGCTTCACTTCGATCGGGCTTCTCTGGAAAGGGTCAGATCAGCACGCGGCACGCTGCTCCCAATCATAGTCGGATCGTAGTCGGCATCGTCGCGCCGCGCTCCGGTATGGCGACGATGCTGTCGGTCGAGCAGATACAGGGGGCGGTCTTTGACTTCGTCGAAAATGAGGCTGACGTATTCGCCCACAACGCCTAGGAAAAACAGCTGGACCCCGCTGGCGAAGGAGACCATCGCGATCAGCGACGTCCATCCAGGTACGTCGACGCTGCCGGTCGCGTACATTAGGATCTGCACGAGACCTCCGAGCACGCTGAGCGCCGCCAGGACGAATCCGGCGCCGATACAGAAGCGCAACGGCACCTTTGAAAACGAGCAAATTCCGGTCAGCGCGAAATTCAGCAGCGTAGCAGGTCGATATTTGGATTTTCCCTGCTCGCGCTTGACCGGGGTGAACGGCACGAAGCTGACGCGGTACCCCACCCAACTCACCAGTCCGCGAAGAAACTGGTTGTGTTCCCGGATTTCCTTGCGAAACACCTGCGCGACCCGACGTGATATCAGCCGGTAGTCGGCGGCTCCGGGTTGCAGATTGACCGCGCCGAACTGCATGAAGGCGGCATAAAACCAACGCGACGTCGAGCGCTTCAGCCAGTTGGTTTCCGCGCCATCCGTTCGGATCGTTTGGACAATCTCGGATCCTTCTTCCCAGTGGCGCAGCAATTCCGGAATAAGCTCCGGCGGATGCTGAAGATCACTGTCAAGCATGACGATGATATCGCCGTCGGAATGATCGATACCGGCGACCAACGCCATTTGATGACCGAAGCGTCGGGACATCGTGAGAATTTCGACGCGCCGGTGTACCTGACCGATCGACGCAAGGATGTCCTCGGTCCTGTCAGGGGATGGATCGACAACGTAGGTGATATGGACAGTGTAACTGTCCGGAAGGATGTCGAGGGTTTTCGCAAGTCGAGCATGGAAGGAGGTGATGACCTCTTCTTCGCGATAAACCGGGCAAATTACGTCCAGAATCGTCATGATCCGGCCCTGCATTTTGATCATTTCCAGCAACCCGGCAGCCAGCATCGTTTGCGGCTTCCGCTGTCAGCCCGTGTATCGACCGCAAAACGGCTTCGATGGCGGCGTCGATGTAGATCTAATCGCGGCTCGGGTGCAATCCATCATTTGCCGCAACGATGTCGGCGAGGACGAGGGCCGCGCCGAATGCAGCTCATGGTCGTGATGCGTCATACCGATCGACCCAAGGTTTCTGGGCCGCGCCAATGACTCCTGGATGGACCAGCGCGAGCCGTACAGCGCGTCAAACGCAAGAGCCAGGGGTTGTGTGCACCGGCCAAGGGCAAAGGACCTTAGCGGCCTTGCGCTGCTCGCAATGCGCGCCGTCTATTACGAGGCGTAAGTCGTGGTTATTCTGTGGGTCCGACCGCGGGAGGGCGCCGTGCCGCGGCCATGTATAGCCTCATCGTCTCTGCCAAGATGAACGACACGACCCTCAGGCCTGGCTCGCCGATGTACTCGCTAGCATCGCCACCCACCCCGCCCACAGGCTCGATCAGCTGCTGCCCTGGAACTGGAAGACTGCGCAACAGCAAGGCCTTACGGGCAGGCGGCTTGATGGGGCACGTCAACAAGGTCAGCCACGTGTTCACTCTCAGCCATGTCGCTGAGATGCTCGGTGAAGACGAGGAATGGCTGTTCGAGGTCGCCGAAGAAATGGACACCGAGGATGGCCAGCTATGGGTCGTCGGCGTCGGTGAAGACGGGTGATGGCGTTCACCGAGGACGGGATCGAGAACCTCAAAGAGCTGATCGCAATCCACAAAGACGACCCCAGCATCATCGAAAAACGCCGCCCAGCACTCGCTGCGATGATGAAGCCGAAGACCGAAGAGCCCGACGATATCTAGCCGCAAACCGGATAGACCGACGAGCCTGCGGCCTACAGCGCATGGTTACTTGCTTCCCTGGCCAGCCGAACAAACAGGCTCACAATGCCGGTGTAGGAATTGATCAGGGACTGGCCGGGTCCATAGACGTTTTGCAGCCGCAGGATGCCGAGCCTGGCGCCGTAGGCGCGAGCCCAGGCCTCCATGATGTGTTCCGGGGCAAGCTTGGTGGCGCCGTAGACGCTGGTTGGACGCGGTTCGGTTGTCGCAACCGACGAACGCATGGTATTCAGCCGGTGTAGGCCGCCTTGCCGAAATGGGCGGGATGGAGCTGACTGTCGTTATGGCTAGCCATACTGACACTCGTCCCAACAGCCACCGTAGTTTCCCCAACTCCGACGTCACCGTCTTCTTTGCTGAGGTGCTGCCAGCGTTGCGGCCCGGTA
>JAJYAH010000792.1 GCA_021779635.1 Pseudomonadota bacterium
GCCAGATGACCGCATCAATGCATCCGCCGCGCGTGCGCTTCGCAAGGCGCTGCCCGTCAGTGAAAATCACGCGCGCAAGAGTGCGAGGTGCGATCGCGGTTCCGAAAACGATGGCGGATCTTGTTGCGCTGCGGTCACGCGACCTGTGGCCAGGCGATCATGCACGCGGTGACAATGATCTGGTTCGAGGGGTGTTGACAGCGCGCGGCGGTATCACACACCGTGCCGCACACTGCCGGATTTGTGAATGCAAGATTTGACGTGTCAAACAGGGGGCAAATGACATGGACCAGATGTTTTCCAAATGGCAACCGACTGCGCTCAGCCTGTTCCGGTTCATCACCGGGCTGTTGCTGCTGCAATACGGCATCGCCAAGATTTTCAAGTTTCCGGTGCTGCCCTATTTCGCCAGCCTTCCGCCGCTGATCATGACGGCCGGAGCGATCGAACTGGTGCTTGGCGCGCTGCTGATGATCGGCTTGTTCACGCGTATCTCGGCCTTCATCCTCGCCGGCGAAATGGCGTTCGCCTATTTCCTCGGGCACATGTTCAAGAATCCCGCGGAGCCGGTGTTCCTGCCGCTCATCAACGGCGGCACCGCCGCGATCCTGTTTTGCTTCGCCTGTCTCTATCTCGCGACCTCCGGCGGCGGACCGATCAGCGTCGATGAGATGCGCAAGAAGAGCTGAGAACAAACGTCTTCCCCGCGTAACGGCGTCGCCGTTATCGCTGGAGGTGCGAACCGTTTTCGGCGAGCCTCGAAGGATGACGACACGTTGCGCGGCCATCCTTCGAGGGGCGCGAAGTGCGCGCAGCTCAGGACGACGGTGGCGCAAGCACGCCCGCTATTCCGGAAGCTTCAGCTCAAGCGGCACCGCGGCTTCGTATTTGGAGTTATGCAGCACCAGCGACGTCCTGACATTGCGGACATGGGGCGCTGCGGTCAGGTGCGTGACGAAATCCTGGAACGTCGCCATGTCGGGCGCCACGCATTTCAGGATGAAGTCGACCTCGCCCGACAGCATCCAGCACTCCCGCACCAGGGGCTCGCCGCGCACGAAATCCTCGAACGCCCGCAGATCGGCGTCGGCCTGACTGGACAGATGCACCGAGGCGAACACCGTGACGTCAAAGCCGAGCCGGCGCGGATCCAGCAATCCGCGATAACCCTGGATGTAGCCGGCTTCCTCCAGCGTCCGCACCCGGCGCAGGCAGGGCGGCGGCGAAATGCCGACCCGTTTGGCCAATTCAACGTTGGTGATTCGGCCGTCGGCCTGGATTTCGTTCAGGATTTTGAGGTCGATCTCGTCAAGATTCTTCGACACGCGAGTCCAGGTCCTGGGTTGGGAAAGCAAGGCGGCAAATTCAGCAACAGTCTTAGCGCAGCTGGCGCGCCTTGCGCAATTTTATTGCGCGTGCACTGCGCCATTTTGCTCAGGTGCGGGGAAAATTTGCCGAGATGGATTGCAATTCTTGCATAGCTTGCCAGATGTCCTAGACTTGGATTTGATACCTTTAGCGCCGTCGCGATGCCTTTGCGGGCGCTTCCCACCCAAGTACCGACGAAATTCCCTTAAGAGAGGGATCTACTGCATGCCTGCCCCCATCCACGCCAAGGTCGTCATCATCGGTTCCGGCCCGGCTGGTTATACCGCCGCCATCTACGCGGCACGCGCGATGCTTGAACCAGTCCTGATCCAGGGTATCCAGCCCGGCGGCCAGCTCACCATCACCACCGACGTGGAGAACTATCCGGGCTTTGCCGATGTGATCCAGGGCCCGTGGCTGATGGAGCAGATGGAGAAGCAGGCCGCCCATGTCGGCACCAAGATCGTCACCGATCTCGTCCTCAAGCTTGAACTTGCCCAGCGGCCGTTCCGCCTGACCTGCGACAGCGGCGATGTCTATCTGGCGGAAACCGTGATCCTCGCCACCGGCGCGCAGGCGCGCTGGCTCGGCATGCCGTCGGAAGAGAAGTTCAAGGGCTTTGGCGTGTCGGCCTGCGCGACCTGCGACGGATTTTTCTATCGCGGCAAGGAAGTGATGGTGGTCGGCGGCGGCAACACCGCGGTCGAGGAAGCGCTGTTTCTCACCAACTTCGCCTCGCAGGTGACGATCGTGCATCGCCGCGATCATTTCCGCGCCGAGCGCATCCTGCAGGAGCGCCTGTTCAAGAGCCCCAAGATCAAGGTGGTGTGGGACAGCGCCATCGACGAGATCTGCGGTACCGAGAATCCGGGCAAGGTGACCCATGTCCGGCTCAAGAACGTCAAAAACGGCGCGCTGACCGAATTGCCCGCGGACGGCGTCTTCATTGCGATCGGCCACGCGCCGGCGACAGAACTGATCCGCGGCCAGATCAAGCTGAAACCATCCGGCTATGTCGAGGTGGCGCCGAACTCGACCGCGACCTCGGTGCCCGGTGTGTTCGCCGCTGGCGACGTCGCCGATGAAACCTACCGGCAGGCCGTAACGGCCGCCGGCCTTGGCTGTATGGCCGCCCTCGAAGCCGAACGCTTCCTCGCACTGCGTGCGAGCGACCGCGCGGCGGCGGAATAATCATGGCTCGAACCCGCGACGGATTTACGGATATGGACTGGGACAAACTGAAGGTGTTTCACGCCGCGGCGGAAGCTGGCAGCTTCACGCATGCCGGCGAGCAGCTCGGTCTGTCGCAATCGGCGGTTTCGAGGCAGGTCAGCGCGCTGGAGCAGGAGCTGGCGGTGTCGCTGTTCCATCGCCATGCGCGCGGCCTCATTCTGACCGAACAGGGCGACCTGTTGTTTCGCACCGCCCATGACGTGTTCATGCAGCTGCAGGCGGCGCGCGCCAAGCTGACCGACAGCCGCGAACGGCCGAGCGGCGATCTCAAGATCACGACCACGCCCGGCGTCGGCATCAACTGGCTGATCCCGCGGCTCGGCGAATTCACCGCACTCTATCCGGAGATCCGGATTTCGCTGATCGTCACCGACGAGGAACTCGACCTGTCGATGCGCGAAGCCGACGTCGCGATCCGCACCCGCAAGCCGACGCAGCCCGATCTGATCCAGCGCAAGCTGTTCGCGATGGGTTTCCACGCCTATTGCTCGCCGGAATACATCAAGCGTTTCGGCACGCCGCGCACCCTCGACGAGCTCGATGCGCATCGCATCATCACGCTGAGCGACGGCCAGGTCGCGCCGCATTTGCAGAACCGCAACTGGCTGATCGAGGCCGGCCGCAACGGCTCCGGTCCACGCGAAACCTATTTCAAGGTCAACAACATCCTGGGCCTGGTGCGCGCGTGCCAGCAGGGCCTCGGCATCGCAGCGCTGCCGGACTATCTGGTCGAGGAAAACAACCGGCTGGTGCAGCTGTTCAGCGAATCGGACTCGATCCAGCTCGACACCTATTTCGTCTATCCCGAAGAGTTGAAGTCGGTGGCACGCGTGCAGGTGTTCCGCGATTTCGTGGTGAGCAAGGCGCAACGCTGGCCGTCATGATCGGTGGTCTGACAGGCCCCGGTCTCCGCATGACTGACATGCGGCTTGGGTGGTTGCTGCAGGGCACCCACGCGGATCATAGTCTCTCCCACTGAGATTTCGCGTTGCGCATTGTCCCCCCTCCTCCAGTGACGCGAGGACTTGGTAATCCCTCTTGGAAGGTGATTGTGTCGGCCTCACGTGGCCAATACCTCAAGCCGGGCTCGCAAGGGCCCGGCTTTTTTTCGTATTATATTCG
>JAJYAH010000793.1 GCA_021779635.1 Pseudomonadota bacterium
AGCACGTCGTCCGGGAATACAGCATCGACCCGTTCGAACTGATGCGCGTGAGCGAAGTGATGGTGCGGGAGGTCGATACCCTGCCGGCCGACATGCCGATCGACGAGGCCGTCGCGTTCTTTTCGAGCGCGGCGCGGCGGCACAAGTCCTATCCGCTGATCGACGCCGGCGGTCAGGTCGCCGGCATGGTCGCACGAGCCGACGTGTTGCGGTGGCGCGCGGAAAGCCCGCATGACGGGGAAACCCTGTTCGACCGGATTTCGGATCGTTCGCTCAACGTCGGCCATCCCGACGAGCCCGTCTCCCATCTCGCAGACCGCATGGTGCTGGCCGATGTCGGTCGCGTCCCGATCGTCGAGCGCGACACGCAGCGATTGGTCGGCCTGGTATCGCGCAAGGACCTCCTGCGGATCCGTGCCACCGCCAAATCGACCGAAGCCAGCCGTGTTGCATTCTTCGGCCGGCGAACGTCGGTGAAGGACAAGGATGGCGCTTCGGTTTCCGCGATCAATTAACCCCGTTTGACAGAGGAAACCGATGCCCCAGGAGAGCAGCGATGTCTATGATGAACTGGTCCAGGAATTCTATGGCATCGATCCTGTCAGGCGGAAGGTGGAAAACGTCTCGGTCACTCGCAGCGGCAAGATCTCGCACTGGACGATCGACAAAGGTTACGTAATTCATCAGATGGCCGGAACCGATGCGGGCTGCGAAATCGCTCGCCTGTTTGGCCTGATCGATCTGGTCGAAGTCAATCCCCGTACTCCGTCCAATAAACGGCACCAGCTGATGGAATCCCTTCACGCCAGGATTTTGTCGGCAATCATGCCGACGAGTTCGGACTAGAAAATCAAAGCCTTGGCGGCTCGGCCGTGATCCGCTGCGTTTTCGCCGCTTCCTTTTGCGCTTATTTAAGCAATCGCTGTAAGGAAGGCTTAAACCGCTGCCGATAAGCTGCCCCTGGCTGCATCTTGTTGAATTGCAAGTCGATTTTGATTTCATCTGTTTGAGGTTCGTGATGTCTCGCGCGCTCATTGAAACTGGCAAGCTCGCCGTGACCCTGACCCCGCGACCGATCGAGCCCTCCTGGATCATCGAGGGCAAACCGGATGCGCAATGGTCTGTTCTGTCCAAAAGCGCCGACGGTCTGGCGTCGACCATGATCTGGGAATGCAGCGAAGGCAAATTCAACTGGTATTACGATTTCGACGAGACGATATTGATCCTTGAGGGTTCGATCGTGCTTGAAAGCGACACGATGCCTCCGACCCGCTATGGTCCCGGCGACACCATCTTCTTCAAGGACGGCGCCCACGCCCGATGGCATGTCGAGGGTCGCGTGCGAAAGCTGGCGTTCTGCCGCAAGACCCAGCCGGTATGGCTCGGCCTTGCTTTGCGGGTGTTCCTGAAGATCAAGAAAATCCTGACGCCGAGTGGCGGACGTCAGGCCGCGAGCCTGATGGGCTCTTCCTGAGAGCGGCATCAAAGGACAGGCAGCAGCGCTGCTTCATGAGAAAGCGCTCCGGAATCAACGCCGAAATCAATCCGGCCCCAGCCGATAGAAATCCGTCGCCGTCTTTTGGAACAACGCAGTCTTCTCAGTCTCGCTGTAGGGCGCGGCGATGCGCTTGAACGCGTTGAAGATCACCTGATAGCTGCATTGGCCCTTGTCCGGCGGAAAGTTGCTTTCGAACATGCAGCGTTCGGGGCCGAACGCCTCGATGCAGCTCTCGATATAGGGCCGCCACGCCGCGGCTGCGTCTTCCGACGATGGCGGAATCGGACGTTGGTGAAAATCATAGCCCAGTAGCCGCATCGCCAGTCCGCCGAGTTTCACCACGACATTGGGGCATCTTGCGATTTCCCGGATCGACGCTTGCCAGACCGGGAAAATCTCCTGGCGCCGGCCAGCGTAGCTGCCGACGCCGATCGGCCCGCCGCAATGGTCGAGCACGATTTGCGTGTCGGGAAAGGTGCGGGCCAGATCGGTGAGTTCGCCGATCTGCGGGTGAAACAGCCACGCATCGAAACTCAAGCCCAGTGGCGCGAGGCAGGCAAATCCCTTGCGAAAGGTCGGGTCGAGCAACAGGCCTTTCGGGCGGGTGGCGTAAGTGCCGCCGATGCTGGCATCCGCATCCCACGCCGATGCATGCCGGATGCCGCGGAAGCGGCCGTTGCCGGCGGCTATTTCCGCTTCGAGAACCGCGCGGGCGGCTTCGCCCTCCAAAAGATTGGCGTGGCCGACGATGCCGGCGCACAGCGCCGCGCTGCCGTAACCGCCGCTCGCGCTCATCGCCGCGACGCCATTGGCAAATTCAACTTCGCCAACCGGCCGGAACGCTTCGGGTCCGCCGGCGCGATACATCGAGCGGCAATCGACATAGACGGTCGCCACGATGTTGTGGCCGGATGCGATGTCGCCGGTGATCTCCTCGATCATGTAGCGCTGGCCGCCGCGATCCCACAGGTGATGATGGGCATCGACGATCGGGCGCTCGGGGTCGATGATATCCTCCTGGCGCAGCGCCAGCCAGTCCTCGCGCGGTTCGTCAAAGAGCCTGCTCCTGGACGCGGTGGTATTGCTGGTGGCCATGGATCGTCACTCCCTGCTTTTACGTTCGTTGAAACCGCTTGAATCCCGCTGTGTCAAACCTCGTTGAAGCTCCGCGCTATCGTTAACAACGTGTTAACCCGAGATGGGCGACAGTGATACAAGCGATGCCACCCTCAAGTCAGTATCTTCGATGTGGATGAAGGCAGACGCAACCAAAGCCGCTTCGCTCGACGCCCGTGCATTCGCTTGTTGCGACTTGGTCCGGCAAGGATTTTGGGGTGATGGCTACCACTGACCGACATGACCAGGCTGTTGGTGGGCAATTCTCGCTCATCGCCAGCGTCCTTGGGCGACTGGAGGTGTTGCAGATCGCACGTTGCGTGATCTTTCTCGCCACGGTTTTAGCGATCTGGGTGTCGCTTCGGCCGTTTCCTGACCTGACCGCGACCGATTTTACCGATGTGGAGAGCGGGAAGTTCGCCTCCACCTATATCACGCTCGGGATGCTTTCAATCGTCGCCGTGGCGTTGACGGCTTCGCAGAATTTGAAGGCCTTCCACAGTCTGATGACACCGGCGTTCGTGCTGCTGTGTTGCTGGATTGGCATCAATACCTTGTTCTCCCACGATGTTGGATTATCCTTTCAGCGCCTCATTCTGACGGCCTGCGTCGTTGCATTGGCCGCATCCCTGCTGCTGCTACCCCACTCCCAGGCCGAATTGGACCTGTGGCTGGCTACCGCCGCGCTGATACTGCTGGCGCTGTGCTACCTCGGCGTTCTGCTGGCGCCGAAGTACTCGATGCATACGGCCGGCGATATGTTCGAGGAACATCTTGCCGGCGACTGGAGGGGCTCGTTCGGGCACAAGAACGTCGCGGCTCCCATCATGGCCATGCTGATCTTCGTGGGATTATATCTTACGAGCAGGAAATCCCTGATTTCAGGGATCGCGATTGCAGGGCTCTCGTCGGTCTTTCTGGTGTTTTCCGGCGGAAAGAGCGCGATGGGTCTGTTCGTACTCACGCTCGTGCTCAGTAGCCTCGTCTATGCGCTGAAAAGTGTATGGCTTCGTGCGATTGTCTGTTTCCTTCCGCTACTCACTCTGAACGCGCTCACGGTCGGCTCCGTTTTCGACGACCGGCTTGCATGAGTCGTGAGGCTGTT
>JAJYAH010000069.1 GCA_021779635.1 Pseudomonadota bacterium
ACCGCCCTTGACGGCCGCGCCAACGTCATGACGATGTCCTGGCACATGATGGTCGAGTTTGAGCCGCCGCTGATTGCCTGCGTGGTCAGCAGCGCCGATCACAGCTTCGCGGCGCTGCGGGCGACAAAGGAGTGCGTCATCGCCATTCCGGCGGTGCATCTTGCACAAAAAATCGTGAGCGTCGGCAACTGCTCGGGCCGCGACGTTGCGAAGTTCGAGAAGTTCTCTCTGACGCCGCTGCCAGCCGAGTGTGTGAAAGCGCCCCTGATCGCTGAGTGCTTCGCCAATCTGGAGTGTCGAGTGGTGGATAGCCGCCTGGCGAACAAGTACAATCTCTTCGTTCTCGAGGTGGTGAAGGCCTGGACCGATGCCAAACAACGAAATCCGAAGACCATCCACCATCACGGCTACGGCAAATTTGTGGTGGATGGCGAGACAATCAACCTCAAGTCGAGCATGCGATGAACGGCTTTAGCCGCGGGGATATCCCACGGTCTGCGCAAAAGGTCACGAATTGCTGGTCGGGCAGCTTCAGGGCCTGACCGAGTTTTAGGCCGTCAACCGCTCCCCGAAATACGGTGGCGAGCCCTTCGGAGGCGCAGAACAAATAGACGTTCTGGCCGATAAAACCGGTATCGACCGAGGCATAGAGACGCCTTTCCTCGGGAGAGATGTCGGTCATGCGTTCGCCGTGAGCGACATACACGAGGTTGAGCGGCGCAGAAGCGACAAAATCCTGAAGTCCGGTCTGAGCGCGGAAATCTTCCTTCGCATACGGCAGCAGTTTGTGGGCCTTCGGCTCGTACAGCCAGACGCAATCGGCCATCGCGAGATAGATATCGATCACCATGACATGGCGCCAATACGGAGCAGTCCGGTCGCCGCTTGCCGGACGATTGATGCCAAAGGCAGCCCACAGCAGATCCGACAGGACCTGTGCCGGAAGCGGCCGGTCGGAATATTCGCGTGTCGAACGCCTCAACTTGAGCGCGGCGGTCAACGATTGACCGCCTTCGCTTCGCGGCGGCGGCAAGTCTCTGGGCTTGAGTTCTTCCGTTATGGCGGATGCGGGAGCGGCGGCGGCAAGCGCCGCGACGGCGAGAATTCCGGCATTGGCCTGGCGTCGTGTCATCATCGTGCTCCTCCTCGGTGGTTGCGATAAATCTTCCAACGGCGCGTCATTGGCGGATCGTCGCCTTTAGAATGGCGCGGCGAACCAGGGCTTCAAACAGCGGCAGCTTGTAAGCATTCTTGGAGAGCGGGGTTGCGCCGGCCAGTGCCGCGCGGGCTGCTTCACCGGCCACAGCTTCGTCAACGTGCCTGGCGATGAGAACATTCTCGGCCGCTTTTGCCCGGTGCGGAACGGGTGCCGCGGCGCCCAGGATAATGGCGGCACTCTTGCAGCTTCCATCGCCGTTGAGATCGAGGACAGCGGCCACATCGGCGAGCGGCCAATCGAAAGAATCCTTTTCACCCTGTTTGAGATGCGCCATGCGCAGGCTGGCCGGCGGCGCAGGCAACAGGATGGCGGTGAGGATTTCCTGCGGCTTCAGATTATTCTCGCGCTGGAGATCCAGATCCGGCGAGACAAGGAAATCCTCAAGCAAGATGGTCCGGGTAGCGCGCTCGCTGTTTACGAGCTCAAGCGTTGCTCCCAACGCCACCAGCACCGTCGCCGCCGTGGAAGGGTGGACGATGGCGCAAGACTGGTTATCAAATATGGCATGGTACTGGTTTTCGCCTGATACCGCAAAGCAGTGGCCGCCGCCCTTTCTGAGGCAGTGATATTCTGCCGCCCTGAAATACCAGCAGCGCGGCCGTTGCAGGAGATTGCCGCCGAGAGTTGCGACATTGCGAATCTGCGGGCTCGCGGAATCCTGCAGCGCATCGGCGAGCGCCGGATAGCGCCGTCGTACCAAGGGGTGCGTGGCCAGACTGGCGAGAGTTACCATCGACCCAATCTGCAAGCCTCCGGCCTGCTCGGCGACGGTTGCAAGTCCCGCAATATCCCTCAGGCTGACGAGCCTCGTCGGAGCCAGCAGATCTTCCTTGAGCAGGTCGAGAAGATCGATGCCGCCGGCCTTCACGATGGATGTCTCGCGTCCGCTCGCGATGTCGGAGCGAGACGTCATGGCGTCGGCCACGGTTGTCGATGCGGCCGCCGCCGCCTCCGAGATCGTCTCCGCACCAGTCCAGGCGAAACGGTTCATATCCGCGAACTCCCCGAGGGGATTTTGCCAAGCGCAGCCAGGATCGCGGAAGGCGTCAGGGGCAAAGAACGAAGGCGCACGCCGATGGCGTTGTAGACGGCATTGGCGATTGCGGGGGCGGTCGCAATGCTGGCCGGCTCAGCGATGCCGTAGGCATCGGTCGCACTCCGGCCTTGATAGTTTTCCAGGACGACGACATCGATCGCCGGCGTCTCGCGGGGGCCCGCAAGCTTGTATTGTTCGAGGTTCGGGTTGACCATTCGGCCCGTATGCTGATCGAGGATACGTTCCTCGAACAGTGCATAGGACATTCCCATCAGAACGCCGCCTTGCACCTGGCTCTCGATCAGCAGGGGATTCATCGGCCTGCCGCAATCCTGGACCGCGACCACGCGCTCAACCCGCACGATGCCGGTCTCGGTGTCGACGGCAACCGCGGCAAACTGCACGCCGCCGAGGTCTTGCTGGGCGATGGCGGCATCCTCCATTCGCCAGCGAAAGCCGCCGTAATCATCGCTGCGGGAAGCGACCGCGCTGATACGATCCGTGCGCAGTCGGGCTGCGGCTTCCGTAAAGGTCATGCTGCGTCGTGGGTCGTCGCGAACCAAGATGCCTCCGTCGCGCGCGACCAAATCTTCGGGAGCCGCATTCAGGACCAGCGCTGCCTCGCGTAACAGCAGCTGCAGTACCCGCAACGCGGCGGCGCGGGCCGCGGGTGTGATCGAGGCCGTCGTTCGGCTGCCATAGGACGGCGGGCCCGCCGGAAATTCGGTGTCGCCGATCCGAACGGTGATCCGGTCGACATGAAGTCCGAGCACTTCGGCGACGACCTGCGCCAGCACCGTGCCGATTCCGGTTCCGATGTCCTGCACGCCGGACAGAATTTCCACCGAACCGTCGCGCATGATGCGAACTTCGCAGGCACAATTGGTCTGCACATTGGCGCCCCACAGCGACTGCGCGACCCCAAGACCGCGCTTGATCGGCCCAGGGTCGGCGCCGGGTGCGTGTCTTCGCTGCCAGCCGATCCGCTCGGCGCCGATGCGACGCTCGTCGCGCCGAATCGGGCTCAGATCGATCCGGTCGCGCAGCTCCAGCGGGTCGATGGAGAGCCGCTCGGCCAGCTCGTCGATTGTCTGTTCCACAGCCCAGGCGCCCGGCGTATTACCGGGTCCGCGCATCGCGCAGCCGGGTCCGGCATTGATAAACACGTCGTGCTGCGCGGCCTCGTAATTCGGGCAGGCATACATCGCCTGCGCCACATTGCCGATGCCGGCTCCGACGGCGACGCCTGCGGTGCCGTAGCTCACGAGTGAGATTGCGGTCAGCGAGCCATTGCGCTTGGCGCCGATGCGGAGACGCTGCCACGTGCCCGGGCGGTTGCCCGCGTCCATCTGCTCTTCCTGGCGGTCGAGCATAATGCGCACCGGCGCCTGAGCCTGACGCGACAAGGCGACCGCGATGCGGCCATAATTACCGAGCGACGACTTCGAGCCGAAGCCACCGCCCATGCCATCGACGATCACGCGGACGCGGTTCAGCGGCAGGCCGAAGCTCTCCGCGAGTTCGTGTCGCACGCCCGCGGTGAACTGGGTAGACATGTGGACCGTCAGCCCATCGGCGCGCCAGTCCGCCACGATGGCGTGTGGCTCCAGGCAGCAATGCGTCTGCACCTGGGTGCGAAATTCGCCTTCAACCACTGAATCCGCTTGTGTGAAGCCTTCTGCGGGATCACCGCGGCCGTCGATCGCGGGTCCTCGAATATTGCCATTGAGCGGCAGGCCCGCCGCTGCCGGAAATCCCGAGGCGTGCCCTGCGGGGGCCGAGGCGCTGTCGTATACCGCGGGTGCCGTAGGCTCGCGTGCCTTGTCCAGATCCGCGACAAATGGCAGTGATTTATAGTCTACGCGAATGAGGTGCAGCGCTGCTTCAGCGGCGGCCATGGATACGGCGGCGATCGCAACCACGGGAGCGCCAATATAACGCACGGTTGCTGTCGCCGGATCGCCCGGAGTAACGAGGGGGATGATGGCCTGGACACCCGGATAGCGCGCGGCGGCCGCGCTATCGATGGTACGAATTTCGGCGTGGGGCCGGGACGACCGCAAGATCCGGCCATGCAGCATGCCCGGAAGCGTAACATCGACCGTGAAGCGGGTTGCGCCCGTGACCATGGCCCGCCCGTTCTGCCTCGGAACCGCTTTGCCGATCACCGCGAGAGCCGCATTCGGAGCCAGCGCCGGCGGCTCATCGGCGGGAAGCTGCCGCTCCACTTCGCTCATTCGGACGCCCACGATACCGCAGGGGAATTTCTCGGTGCGAAATGTTGGATCGGCAGCCATGGGTCAGGCCTTCCGCGCTTTGGCGGCGGCGAGCGTCGCGGTGACAACATGCGGATAGCTGCCGCAACGACAGATATGGCCGCTGATCGCCGCATTGACGTCATCAGCGGTTGGATTGGATTTGTGCTCCAGCAGCGCCGCGCAGCTCATCACCATGCCGGGAGTGCAGAAGCCGCATTGCAGGGCGTCATGCTCGACGAATGCGAATTGCACCGGATGCAGCTTGTCGCCGGTCGCGAGTCCCTCGATCGTCGTCACGTTGCGCGCGCCGACCTCGATCGCCAGCATCATGCAGGCGCAGACGGTGACGTCGTCGAGCCACACCGTACAGGCTGAACAGGCGCCTCGATTGCATGCTATCTTGGTGCCGGTCAGTCCAAGTGGGCCGCGCAAGGTCTCCGCCAAGGTCATCCGCGGCTCGACCTGAAGCATCCGATCCATGCCATTGACCCGCAAAACGATAGGAAGCGGATCCGGCCCGTTCGTCGCGACCGCGTTGGCTTCCTTCGCCCCCGCCGTTCCGACAATTGCCGATGCCGCGTCGATCATGGCTGCGGCCGCTGAAGTGAGCATCGATCCGCGGACAAACGAACGGCGAGAAAGTCCATAATTAGCGTTCCCGCTTTGATTAGGCATGACCGGCCTCATGATCTCTGATGCGCATATTATGGTGACATCAATGGCGGGAGTCGTGCTCCCTTTCGAAGTTCGAATCGGCGGAGCCGACGGTCTTGCCAATTGCCCTGTCACAGCCTACGACGCGCAACGCAATCGAGCGAATAATGCCGGGTAGCGTTGGCGAATTAGATCGCCTGTTTCAGTTGCTCATCCTCGGGAGAGTAAAGGTATGCGCCCGAGATGGGTTCGACCCAGCAAAGATGATCGTGAACCTTCCTGACGCCGGAGACGTTCTCGGCAGCAACGATTGCCGCTTGCCTGGATCGTTCCTCGGAGATGACGCCGCTAAGGTGTACGATGCCGTCCCGCACAGTGACGTTGAGCGCAATCGGCCTCCAGTCGGTCTTCTCGATCGCCGCGAACACGCGACTGCGGATATGGTCATCGTCGGCGGTCGGATCCGGCACGTCGCGAGCAAGGTCAGCGACCGCCTGCAGCAGGTTGACGCGTGTCACGATCCCGACCATTTGCTCTCCGCGCAAAACAGGCAGGCGTTTCACATGATTCTTTTCCATCACCTTGACGATTGCTTCGAGGGTGGCATCTTCCGTCACGGTGAGAGGATCGGGGGTCATGATCTCTCCGACCTTGCAGCCTTGCTCATGCACGTAATCGGTGGCAGCCCGGCCTGGTCCGACCAGAAACTTCAGCCACCGGCCGCGTTTCCGCTCGGTTCCGATCTCCGCGCGGCGGATAAAATCACCTTCCGAGATGATGCCGACCAGCTTGCCGGTCTCATTGACCACCGGGAGTCCGCTGATGTGTTGCTGCAGCATGATGTTGGCGGCATCGGCAATGGGCGTGTCGGGTTTCACCGAAATGACCTTGCGGGTCATGATTTGATGTGCGCGCATTGATCTGCTCCGGATTCCTGGTAGCCAAGAATAGCACGCTACGCGGCTTGCACCCTGATGTGCTTGATTCAGGTCAAAATCCGAAATCGAGAGAGACTCCGGCTAGAGCTTGATCCACACAATGAAGAATCAGAGGTTCGCGATGGCCAAATTGATGAAAGCTGCGATCGTTCGACAATTCGGCAGACCATTGATGCCTGCCTCGAACGCCTCGCGCCTCGCGCGCCACCTCCTCTCGGCAACTTTAATACGTCGATCAACGCGAGCCGAATGAGGGCTCAATTTTTTTTAGCATGGCCGTGCATTCGGCATCCAGACCCTCCGATTCCAGTTTCCGGGCAAGCGCGAGCGCCGTTTCGACCGCCTTTTCGGCTTCACTTGCGCCCTGCTCTACGGATTGAGGAGTGGGTTGACGGTGAAGTCGCGCGGCGGATGATTCCAGCGCACTTCCAGCACTGCGCCCGCTCGCGCGTGCTTGAGTGAGAAGCAACTCCAGACGCGTGATTTCAGCGCGGCACGATCCTGCCTGAACCGCCGCCGGCTCGCGACCAGGGGAGGCAGCAGACGGTTTGCGTAAGCTCAAAAGATAGGCCGTCACCTGCCGCACTTGAAAGTCCAGAAGTTCGGGGTTCGGCATGCCGGCCGGGTTGCTGATGTCCCGATGCGTTGTGGCGAGAAACGTTCGTATTGTATCGGAGCTGGTGGTGCTGCGTCGAGCGATCGACTCGAATGACGGTGCCGGTGGCCGCAGAATTGGATCGACTAGCTGATCGGGGCCAGCGACATGGCAGTTCGAGCAAATGAGGGCTGCCAAGTGATGACCGTTCTCCACATCGTCGGAGAAGTTGGTGGCTTGCGGCGACTGTGCGGCGGCAAGCGTTGCGCAAGCGACGACCGCAAAACAGGCAAGAAATAGTCTACGCATGATACCCTCATTCAAGCTCATAATACCACGTGTTGTATGACCTCGATCTTCCGCAGCATGCGGTAACACAAAACTTTACGGCAATGGCTGCGTATTCGGGCTGCAGACTCCGAACTCGGCCCGCGTTGAATCAGACTCATAAGTCTGAAACACGATGTTCCAGTCCGCCGAGTTGATGCCCAGGCTGATTTGGTCAGCATAGCCGTTTATCGAGGTCACCGTGGTGGTGACATTATTTAGCGCCAGCGCGCTGCCATCCTGGTATACGGTCAGTTCCTTGGCCTTGCCGTCAAACACGACCGAGATCGATCGCTTCTCCGGCTCGAAGTCTGATTTCGACCCCACTTTGCTTTCAATGTTGGTGAGAGTGCAATCGAGGCGCGTCGGCGCCGCGTTGGCGGCCATAGACGACAGCAGCAGAAAAGCGGCCAGCGCGCCAACTCCGTTCAAAATGCGTGCGTAGAACCGACCATCATTCATGACAACACCTTGCATTAGAATAGATTATGCTGTCGCCGAGCGATCGGTTTGATGGAGATCAAGATCAGCTCGCAGCGAGTCTCGGAATTGATTTTGTCGCTCAAATTCCGCGAATCCACGCAAGATTCTCAGAAAATCCGCTTTCGAAACCTCATTCATAGCGCAAGGCCTCGATCGGATCGAGGCGTGCCGCTTTGCGCGCGGGGTAGAAGCCGAAGAAGATGCCGACGGCGGCGGAAAACAAAAAGCCGCCGGCGATCGCGGTGGCCGATATCGGCGCCGGCCAGCCGGTGACGATCGAGATGGTGATCGAGAACAGGATTCCCGCGATGATGCCGGCGATACCGCCGCTGACGCTTAGAAATACCGCCTCGGCCAGGAATTGGAACAGCACATGGGCGCGCTGCGCGCCGATCGCCATACGCAGACCGATCTCGCGGGTGCGCTCAGTCACCGAGACAAGCAGGATGTTCATGATGCCGATGCCGCCGACCAATAGTGAAATGGATGCGACGGCCGCGAGCAGGATTGCCATCACGCGGCTCGAACCCTTGGCGGTCTCGGCGATCTGACTCAAGTTTCGAACTGAGAAATCATTGGTTTCTCCGGGACGGATATGGTGGCGGCGGGCAAGAATTTCGGTGCACTGCACGATCGCACGCTCCACGTCGCTCGGATTCGCGGCCTGCACATAGATTTGATTCACATAGCCGGCGATGCGCGGCTGCAGATTGTAGGGATTGGGTGGCGTAGGGTAGGCCCAGTTCAGTGGGGTCTGCTGTTGGCTTGGGGCGGCGACACCGATCACCTTGCGCTCGGCGGTCGTGAAGGGAATCATGACAAGGTCGTCTTGATCGGTTCCGTAAGCGGATTGGCCTTTGGGTGCGAGAACTCCGATCACCCGGAGCGGTACGCCCTTGACCTCGATCACCGCGCCCAGAGGGTTTTCATCGGAGCCGAACAGTTGAGCGTAGACGGTCTGGCCCAATACCACCACCAACGCGGCCTTGCTTTCGTCATCAGTTGAAATCCCCAGACCGGCGCGGATTGCCCAATTAGTGATCGGGGGATAGTTGGCGCTGACGCCCTGTATACTGGTCGACCAGTTCTGATTGCGGTATTCCACCTGTCCGGCCTGACGGATCAGATAACTCACGGTCCCGACCGCCGCGGCTTCGTGCCGGATCGCCTGGACGTCGCCGACGGTCAGCGTCGATGCGCTGCCAAACCCGGCGCGTATGCCGCCGCTTGTGACGGCGCCCGGCAGCAGCACGAGCAGATTTGTACCGAGACTTTCGATCTGCTTGCGGACTGCGTCGTTGGCGCCCTGGCCCACCGCCACCATGGCGATCAGCGCTGCAACTCCGACGAAGACGCCGAGCATGGTCAGGGCCGAGCGCATCTTGCTGCGCAGGAGCGCTTGCGCTGCCGCTGCCGTGATCATGGCACAGAAGGCCCAGTAGCCCGTCGACGGGGCGAAGGACAGACCACCGGCTTGCCCCGGAGGAAACCGCGACATCCCTGGGGACGCCGGCTTGGCCGCAGCGTCTGGTACGGCCGGCGCCCGGTTTCTTGTACGCTGATCGGAAATGATCTGGCCGTCGCGCATCGTCACCGTACGGTCGGCATAGTCGGCGATATCTTGCTCATGGGTGACCACGATCGTGACATTCTGGTCGCGATTGAGCGCCTGCAGCGTTTCCATGATCTCGTGCGACGTGCGGGTATCGAGATTGCCGGTCGGTTCGTCGGCAAGCAGCACGCTCGGCGAATTGATGAGGGCGCGGGCGATGGCGACGCGTTGCTGCTGACCGCCGGACAGCTGGCCGGGTGTATTGCGTTCGCGATCACCGAGGCTGAGAATCGCGAGCGCCGCCCGTGCGCGCTCGTTACGGAAGCTTCGGCTCGACCGTCCCGAGGTCGAGTAAAACAGCGGCAGCGCGACGTTCTCGATGGCGCTGGTGCGCGCCAGCAGATTAAAGCTCTGGAACACGAAGCCGAGCCGCTCGCTGCGGATCCGCGCCAGGTCCGGCTCTGACAATCCGGCCACATCAATATCTTCGAAATAGTAATGGCCGCTCGACGGCCGGTCGAGGCAACCCAGGATCGCCATCAGGGTTGATTTTCCGGAACCGGATGACCCCATAACGGCGACGAATTCGCCGCGCTCTATCGTGAGGTTGACACCGCGCAGAGCATGCACGTCGACGTCGCCAACGTGGTAAGTCCGCGATACATTCTCGACCCTGATGACTGTTTCGGCCATTTCGATTGGTCCAGCTGTCACAGCCGCGGCGGCGGCACCGTGCTGCCCGAAGCCTGACGTTGCTCGGCTACGATGACCTGATCGCCCGGCTTGACATTTCCAGCCACGATTTCGACGAAAGAGTCATCGTCGAGACCGGTCTCGACCGCTAATGCCACTGGTCTGCCATTGCGCAGCAGCCACACCCTTGCCTCGGAATCCGCGGCGCCCAACGGTGTGGCACTCGCCGGCATGCCGCTGGGCCGATAGCGCAATGCTTGGCTAGGCACCCTGATCACGTCATGACGGTTGGCTATGACAATTCGGGTCGCCGCGGTCATTCCAGGCTGAAGCGAGAAGCTCGAATTATCGACGCTTACGACAACGTCGAAGGTAACTACATTCTGGACCGTTTGGGGCGATTGGCGAACTTGACTGACCATTCCGTCGAATGTGCGTTTCGGAAATGCGTCCACCGTGAACGACGCGGGGTTGCCTTCCTTGATTCCCCCAATGTCGCTTTCACTGACATTGGTATCCACCTGCATCATCTTGAGATCCGACGCGATCAGAAACAGGGTCGGTGTCTGGAAGCTCGCCGCGACGGTTTGGCCCATCGTTACGCTGCGCGAGACCACCGTGCCGTCAACCGGCGATATGATATTTGTATAGTCGAGATTGACTTGGGCTGAATCAAGTGCCGCCTGTTGCTGTTGAATTGTGCTTTGGTCGTATGCAATTTGCGCCTGTGCCTGTTGATAGGCATTCTTGGCCTGATCGAATACGTCCTGTGACACGGCATGGGGCACGATCAGCTGCGCATTGCGCTCGTAATTGGTTTTAGTATAGCTGAGGTTGGCCTGGTCCTTCTGAAGCTGTGCCTTCCCCACCAGAAGATTGGCCCTGGCTTGAGCTACCAGCGTCTCGTAGGGCCGCGGATCGATCTTGGCGCAGATTTGGCCCTTCTTCACTTTCGTATTGTAGTCGCAATAGATTTCCTGGATGACGCCCGATACGTACGACCCGACGATGATCGTCAGTTCTGGGTTGACCGTTCCGGTTGCTGTCACAGTCCGGGTAACTGTGCCAATTGCAATTTGGGCGGTTACGTAGTGGACGGTACTGCGTTCAGCGAAAGCCCACCACGTTCCGCCGGCAACCGCAACGAGCAGCAACGATGCAAGCCCGGCCACCAGCCAGTATCTCGATCTCGCGCGGCCAGGTTTTTCCTTGACCGGAGGCATCATCGGAAGGGCAATGAGCTTGCTGGAAACGGCCCGCTCGCTCCCTGGAGTAATGCGTTCGTTCATATAATCCTGTCACCGTGTTTCGGGAGCGGCGGCGGCAGGTGGCTTCATTTCCCGCTGTTGCCGACCTGCGTTCCGAACCTGGCAGCATCCGCGTAATGCTCTGATCCAGCACCGCATTTCAAGTGAAATGGCGGTGCACACCTTGACATGCGTCAAGCCCGGTCGCGCCTTCGCACGCTGATCCTCATCCCAGGTCCCAGCTCCGCGCCGGCAACCGTGATCAGGCCACGCGGTGTAGTCCATGAGAGCATCGAAGGCCCTCGCCGCCCTCTTCTCGTCGCCCCGCGCCACTGCGTCGGAAAGTTGCCGCATGATGCTTTGCGGCGACAGGCACGTCGTGCATCACCCATGGACCATCCTGGAAGAATGGGTCATCGTTCCTGGCGAGTTAGGGCCGGAGCCGGTTAGGGCGGACAAACAATATATCGTGATGCACGCATTTGATGCTTCTTGACCTCGCTCAAATCTCAGCAGCGCCCTTGGCTCATCTTTCCGATCGAAAAGCAGTTTTTTGCCAGCGAGGAGAAATAGCATGATAGCACTCGTCTATCAGGGCCCTGAAAAGAAGGCGATCGAGGAGCGGCCGAAGCCGCAGATATCGGCTCCGACCGATGCGATTGTCAGGGTATCGAAAACGACGATCTGCGGTACGGATTTGCACATTCTAAAGGGCGACGTGCCGACATGCGCTCCGGGTCGCATTCTTGGTCATGAAGGTGTCGGCGTAATCGAGCAGGTCGGCACCGCGGTGACAGCCTTCCATCCTGGCGATCGCGTTATCATCTCCTGCATATCGTCTTGCGGGAAGTGCGACTATTGCCGCCGCGGCATGTACTCGCATTGCGTCAACGGCGGTTGGATTCTCGGTAACAAAATCGATGGCACCCAGGCCGAATATGTCCGTATCCCGTTCGCCGATACCAGCCTTTACCACATTCCGGCAGGTGCGGATGAGGAAGCCCTCGTCATGCTGAGTGATATTCTGCCTACCGGCTTCGAGTGCGGCGTGCTCAACGGCAAAGTGCAGCCCGGATCGACCATCGCCATTGTAGGGGCCGGCCCGATCGGGCTCGCGGCCTTGCTGACGGCGCAGTTCTACTCGCCTGCTGAAATCATCATGGTCGATTTCGACGACAACCGCCTGGAAATCTCGTCCCGCTTCGGTGCGACCGCGACGATCAACAACAAGGATGGCAAGGCGGTCGAGAAAATAATGAAGATGACCGGCGGTCGCGGCGTCGACACGGCGATCGAAGCGGTCGGCGTGCCTGCGAGCTTCGTTACCTGCGAGGACATCGTGGCACCCGGCGGCATTATTGCCAACATCGGCGTGCACGGGGTCAAGGCCGATCTGCATTTGGAGCGATTGTGGGATCGCAACATTGCGATCACGACAAGGCTGGTTGATACCGTCACCACGCCGATGCTGCTCAAGACCGTGCAATCTCGTAAGATCGACCCCAAGCGGTTGATCACGCATCACTTCAAGCTCAACAACATCATGGATGCCTACGACACTTTCGTCGCGGCGGCCACGACCGGAGCACTCAAGGTGATCATCGAAATCTAACGTCGTATAACGCCGAAAACCTGAGATGCACGAGGACAAGGTTGTGGCGCTTGTTCGCTGGTTTGAGGTCCGCTTTTCCGAGGAGGCGCTGGTCGGGGCCAGGCACCGCGCCGTTCACGGCGGCGCGCTCTCCGACACCCGGCAGCAGGGCTCGTGCGCGGGTCATCCCAACTGACGAGGGTCTGATGATCGCCCGACACACCTGGCGTCTCATAGATCGCGCGCGAGGCTTGACTAGCCAATGGTGAGTTCGGCTGGTGCGCCGCACGCGAGACACATAAAGGAGCAATGAATGTCCAACAAGCCATCCATCAAATCCCAGGAGCTTTCGCTGCTCAGCGTCCCGGCGTTTTGGCCAACGGCAATGGCGACCGCGATGTTTGAGGAAGGAACCGAGCTTTACGCGAAAAACCTCAAATTCGTAGAGGAAGAGACCAAGATTCATGGCGGACTTAGACCCGTCCTCGCGACGCCGAACACGGTACGAATCGATCTGAGGACAATGGTGCTACGAGATTACGGACAATCTGCGGACATCCCGACACTTGTCGATGCGCCGCATGCCGGCCATACCGCTGTGATTGCGGACTATCGTAAAGGCCAAAGTCTGGTTGAGACGCTTCTGGCCAACCGCATCAAGCATGTGGCGCTGACCGACTGGAAGTCAGCCACTGAGGACATGAAGGATCTAGACATAGACAGCTATCTCGCCGAGGTCGTTGTCGCGATCGATGATCTCGGCGGTCGTGTAAACCTCGTCGGACTTTGTCAGGGCGGTTGGCTGTCAGCGATGATCGCCGCGCGGTTTCCCGAGAAGGTTAATTCGCTCGTGCTTGCGGGTTCGCCTATCGATACGGACGCAGGTGACGGCTCGATCAAGCATATGGTCCATCAATCCAAGGCGTCATTTTACGAGGAACTGGTTGCGCTCGGCGGCGGATTGATGAAGGGAAAATTCATGTTGCAGGGCTGGAAGAACATGCATCCCGAGCAGCACTACATTCAGGATCACATCGATCTTTACGAGCACATCGACGATCCGGCTTATCTCGCCAAGGAAGAGGCCTTCGAGAGTTGGTACGAAAACCCGATTGACCTTCCGGGGCGATGGTACCTTCAGGTCATCACGCAGCTGTTTAAGGAAAACCGGCTCGCGAAGGGCGAGTTTGTTGGACTCGGCCGCAAGCTCAGCCTTCGAAATATCACGTGCCCGACCTATTTGCTGGCCGGTGAGTCCGACGACATCACGACTCCGGAGCAGGTTCTTGACGCGGCGAATTATCTCGGAACCCCCAAGGACCGCATTGTCCAGAAGACCGTGCCAGGCGGTCATATTGGGCTGTTCATGGGAGCCACGACGCTGAAGGAGCACTGGCCGCCGATCGCGCGGTGGATCGCCGCCCAATAGACGCCATCACAAATACGAAATTCGGCTTCGACTATCTTTGAGGTCGCCGCGGTCAATAGGTGGTAATTGTTCCGAGCAGACTTCCAGGCTCGACCGATTGACCATCCATCAAAACAATGCTGGACAACACGCCGGTGGCAGGCGCGCTTAGCTCGTGTGTCATCTGGTCGGCTATGATTTCAACCAGTGGCTCGCGAAGCGTGACCGGGTCGCTGGTCCGCTTGAACCATCGTCCGATTGACGCCTTGACGCCAGATACTATGAACGTCGGCGCACGTATTTCCGTGATCATGAAAATATCCTCGCATTTAGGAGTTCCTACCAACTCTTATACTCGCTTTGGGGCGCTTGGCCGGGCGTAGTTCGATCGGCTCGCCGTCTCGCCTGCGGCAAGTTCGATGATTTCCGCCGTGATTTCCTCTTGCCGCACGATTCGCTGGGTCGCCTGTAACGCGGAAAGCTGGCGCTCGATCTGGCCGTGTGCCGAAGCCATGGCTTCCATACGCGCCTCGTTTTCCGCCGCGAAGGCATGGAGTGCCGTCTTGCAGAGTTCCGCGTGCACATAATCAGCCGTAAGCCCGATCAGGAGTGGTTCTGGTGACAAGTTCAGTATCGGCACACCGGTGTTTGTCGGACGGGAAAAGCCGGACATGTCGAGAGGGAACAATCGACGACGTTCTATTTGGACGCCATGACCGGGTTGCCATTGGCTGAAAACGGCGTCGAGGCGATCGATTGCTCCTCTGGCGAAGCGGGTATAGAGCGCTTCGGAGATCCGGTCGGCAAGTCTGGGAACGCCCAACGAATGAGACGGCATTGGGCTGTCCCATGCGGCTCGGACGCCCCGTTCGGCGGCTATGGCATTGCCGCGTGTACCAATCAGAAAAAGTTCTGAGGTGGAGAGACTTTTACCGACCGCATCGAGCACACGCTCGCTGAACGCGCCGGCGAAACCTTGCTCCGCACAGAACAGCACGAGCGCCGAGCGGGCTGATCGGCGCGCAGCGGTTGGGCGGCCGGCAGGTACCAGCGGCAGGGTTCGTCCAATCGCAAGTGCGATCGTCGCCGCATAGCTGTCGACGGCTACAAGCTGGCTGCGCGCTTGCTGGGCGCGTGCCGCAGCGATACCGCGCATCGCATTCACAACAGCGCTAAGCTGGCGGATACCGTCGATGCGCGCGCTGATGTCGGAGAGGCGTTCGGTCATGGCCGGACTGGGAGTTTTGGCGCTACCGCCGCAGGGCTCAGCGTTTGAGCATATTTTCGCAATGCGTCGCGGATTGCTTGTTTTCCGGCGTCGTCGAGCATGCCGGTTTCCTGGATGCGTCGGACGATGTGCGGGACATCGCGGTCAAGCGTCTCGGGCAGACCATGCCGGAACATAGCCACGATCGGTACCGGCAGCGGATCTAAAATTCCGGATTGCACCGCTAAAACCAAGG
>JAJYAH010000794.1 GCA_021779635.1 Pseudomonadota bacterium
GCTGCCAAATTGGCTTAAGGGCACCTCGAACAATGACGATTTTGTTGTTGGAGATCCCGCCGCTGTGGCGTGACGCTCGTTTTCACTGTTGATTTTCCGCGGAAGCGGTTGCGGTTGCGCGATCTGCGCCCCGTTTTGTGCGTACCGGGCACACGACACCATCATGCGGCGGCCATTCGCTCCAGCGTGACAAGACGGCGGATGTTGTAGGCGAGGTTCTGGAGACCGATTTTGGCTCTGGCCCGAGCAATGCCAATCGTCCGTATGATCCGACCACCCGGAGAGGTTTGTTGAGCGCCAAACACGTGCTCGACGCGAGCCCGAATCTTGCTCTTTTTGCGGTTTGCATTCTCCTGCGCCTTCGATAGCGGATGATTGCGGCTCGCGCGCTGATGAATCTGACTGCGCAAGCCGCGTACCTTGAGCTTTGCCTCGGTCTCGGCCTACCGATAAGCGCTGTCCGCGTAAACATCCGGCCGGTTTTTCGACGGACCTTTCTTCCAGGCGCGGGGCGGAAATGCTGTCCTCGATGCCGAGCCGCAGAAACCGCGTGAACGACAGGCGGTCGCGCACCTGATACTCAATCTGTTCGCCGGACAGATTGTAAAGCGATTGCCGGCGTCAATGTCGCCGCCTCAATCTCGGCGCGGAAGCACTCGAACGGCACCACCCCATCGATCATCTCAAGCGGATCGCCCTTCGCGGAAATCACCGCAAGCCGCTTGTCCGCATCAAAAGGCCGAATTGACCCATCGTATCCGCATCCCCGAATCCTTAGACTCGCACAAATTCAGGAAGGGGCGCTATTTTTCGAGATGCCCTACCGGCTTTAGCAATATATCGCTTGAAGTTTGACGCTGAATGAATTGTCCCAAAGAGGGACCGCCAATATTTCCCATGGCGGTTCAATAGACTAGCCCGACCTCCGCCAAAGTTGAAAGCATTTGGCTTACGAGGCTTAAAGTAAATGGCTTTCTCTAAATATCGGATAAGCCCGAGATGAAGAAGAGGAAGACAACCAATTTCTTGCGTAGGCAGGCCAAAAAAGCCGAGCTAATGGCGCAGGTCAAGTCCGGATCTGTGAGAGGCTCGGGGTGAAATTCCCCGGGCCTACTCGGCAAATTGAGCCCTCGGACCGCACCAGAGCTAAGTCCGTTCACCCCTCTCATAACGGACTTGCGGTGACAACACCGCCATGACCGTTTCGTCCAGGCGCTTCACCTCGCGGCTCGGGCGGCAGTGATCGCGGTAAAGCCGGAGGAGCGCCTCGATCTCCTTGAGCGAGAACCCCAATCCTCTTGCCCGATTGATGAAGCGGAGCGTATCCACCTCCTCATCGCCGTATCCGCGGTAGTTGTTTTCTGCGCGCGCGGCCGGACGGACCAAGCTGACGCTTTCATAGTAGCGGATGGTCTTCGGCGGCACGCCGGAGCGCTGCGCCGCCTGGCCGATCATCATCGCATCCATCTTACGATCCTCCAACTTGCGTTAATTAAAGCGCCGGGTTGGAAGATGAGGCAGCGCGAGCCGCATTGCCAGTAGCGCCAGCCAGACACGCCAACGACGCAGCAGCAGTGCATTTGTCACCACGCTCACGGAGGAAAGTGCCATCGCGGCACCCGCGATCAAAGGACTCAACAGCCGAGGGCTGCGAGCGGCAGACCGATCACGTTGTAAATGAAGTTCCAGAACAGGCCCTGCCGGATCTTGTCGTAGGTGGCCTGACTTACCGCGATCGCATCGCCGACGAGCAGCGGATCTCCGCGCATCAGCGTGATTCCTGCGGTCTCCATCGCCGCACCGGCGCCGGTGCTCATGGCGATGACGCCGTCGCCCACCATGCCGACTCGCCTGCCTTCCTTCTGCAGCCGCTGAATCTCCGTTGCCTTGTCGCCGAGCAGCATGCCCGCCAGGACCCTGTCGATGTCGAGCTGGGCGGCGATTGCTGCGGCGGTGCGCTCGTTGTCCCCCGTAAATGCGCCGCCAGCCCACCCCCATGCTGCGCCGGATCGGGGCCGGCTTCGACAAGCGCTGCCAGTTCGCTCTCCTGCTGCGCCGTCAGTTTCGAAGAAGGACCAGGCCGCTTGCACGAGCGAAGCCCGGCCATGCCTTCCGCATTGCAACGATGCACCCAGTCCCGCAGGGTTTGGCGATCCATCCCGCAGCTCTCTGCCGCCTTGCGAAGCTCAGACGCCGTCAAGTCAAGCCCGGCTGATCGCTACCGCCGCCCCATCGATATCGCTCCTCTCCTAAAGAGCGACTATCGATTCAGAAATTCACTGATTTGATGGTGTGGAACGACCCCGCTCGCGGCATCATGGTGCCATAGGTCCAGTCGTTGGTGGACTGGACGAAAAAGAAGAGGAGGCTGTTCGATGGGTGAGACTACGATAATCGGACTCGATGTTGCCAAACAGATATTCCAGGTTCACGGGGTATCCGCAGATGGCAAGGTTACGGTCAAGCGGCAACTTCGTCGCTCCCAAATGCTTGGGTTCTTTGGCAAGCTAACGCGTTGTGTTGTGGGGCTTGAAGCCTGCGGCGGGTCGCACTTCTGGGCACGTGAGATAAGGGCGCTCGGCCACGACGTCCGGTTAATCCCACCGGCCTATGTGAAGCCTTACGTGAAGCGTGGCAAGACGGACGCGGTCGACGCCGAGGCCATATGCGAAGCGGTGTCGAGACCAACGATGCGCTTCGTCCCGATCAAGACAGCCGAGTGTCAAGCTGCCCTGATGGTGTTGAAGACCCGAGACCTCTTGGTCCGCCAACGGACCCAGGCGATTAATGCGCTGCGCGGGCATCTCGCTGAAGTCGGCATCGTCGAAGCAAAAGGAGCTGCCAAGGTCGAGATGCTGTTCGAAATCATAAGAGACGAGAATGACGGGCGATTACCGCCTGCAGCACGAACGGCGCTCAAGATGCTCACAGAGCAGATCGAGGCGCTAACGGAGCGTGTCGATACACTTGAACGCAAGATTGTCGCGGAGGTCCGACGGGACGATACTATGCGTCGGCTTACGACAATCCCCGGTATCGGCCCGATCACCGCGGCTACGATCCAGGCCCTCGTTCCTGACCCCGGCGCCTTCACGTCAGGGCGCCACTTCGCCGCATGGATCGGACTGACGCCGAAGATGCATTCGAGCGGTGGCAAGGAACGGTTAGGAAAAATCTCGAAGATGGGGAACCCGGCGCTACGCTCTCTTCTCGTCGTGGGTGCAACGGCAGTGTCGCGGCAGGTACGACGTGGCGCCACGATATCGCCTTGGCTGACTGCGTTGTTGGCGCGCAGGCCGGCCAAAGTGGCAGCCATCGCGTTGGCTAACAAGATGGCCAGGATCGCCTGGGCACTGCTTACCAAGGGTGGAGAGTTCATTCGAAAAAACCCGGTCGCAGAGCCTGCGACCTAACGCGAACGTAATTTGACGAATTGGTCGGCGCCCCCGCCGCCGGCCAAGGGCAAGGTGCACTCAATCAACGATGACCCCACGGGACGACATCCCGGTAAGACAGAGGCCGCGATTCCCGAAGCGCCTATTTTAGCGCGCTGATTTGGTTGGCCAGTCATATCGCGAACGTCATCGAGGCCGGCGGTTCACACCGCGGTAATGGCCGGACATATGGGCGCAACGCTCCCTATGGGGTTAGCAAAAGAAAGAGAGCCCTTGACCGCGGGGTCGTTCCACATATGGGAATCCCCAATCGATTCAGCCT
>JAJYAH010000070.1 GCA_021779635.1 Pseudomonadota bacterium
GCTTACCCATCTTGATCTCGCAACTTCGCTCCTTCTCTCAGCGGAGGCTTGCGGGGGCGCGGCGAGCTGCATCGACTACACGGTCGAATATCTGAATACGCGCAAGCAGTTCGGCAAGCTGATCGGGTCATATCAATCGCTGAAGCATCCTATCGTCGATGCGCATGTCGCCTATGAACTCGCGCGCTCGCATCTCTACAGCGCGGCGTCGGTTTTCGGGCGGCAGGGCGAAGGCGAGATCGCGGCCCGCATGGCGAAATCCGAGGCGGCGGAGGCGTTGGCATTCGCCGCCGACAGGGCGATCCAATTCCATGGTGGTTTCGGCTTCACCTATCAGTGCGATGCCCAACTCTATCGCCGCCGCGGCATGTGGTGCGAATATCAGTATGGTGACGGGAGCTACCAGCGAGCAAAACTCGCAAAGCTGATGCTTTAGAGCCTGATATCTTTATGATGACGCTTATCTCGCGTGAGCGACGTAGTTAGCGCATTCCTCTGGGAGTGAAGTGATCGAGCAGCGTGCCGATGCGTTTCCAAGTGTCCCGGCAGTTCTTTCGGTGGCCTTGCGGAGCAGGTTTTCAACTTGGCGAATACCTGCTCGATCGGATTGAGATCTGGGCTGTAGGGCGGCAGGAAGAACGGCTTGGCGCCAGCGCCGCACGCGGCCTCGATGCAATGCTGCAGAGCAAGGGCGCCGATCCCGCGACCTCCAACAGTCGCTGCGCTGCAAACACGCCGCGACTTCACGAAATCTATCGGGTGCGCATGTACGAACGAAGCTCAGTACCGTCGTCGGGTTGTAGAGGCTTGCAATGACAGAATATGCATTGGTTGACGCCGACGGTAGTCGACAAAACGACGCAATGTCCGGTGATTGGCGTCACCGGACGGCGATGTCTCAACTCTCGCGTGACGAGCTCCAATTTCGAGCCGCAGCTCTCGATGCAACTGCGATCTTTAGCGTCACCGACATCAATGGAAAAATTGTCGAGGTCAACGGCAAGTTCTGCGAGATCAGCGGATATTCGCGCGACGAGTTGATCGGACAAGACCACCGGATGTTGAAGTCCGGCGTGCACCCTGCCGAAACCTTTCGGCAGATGTACCGCACGATAAGATGCGGCGAGACGTGGCGGGGCAGGCTATGCAACCGGGCCAAGAGTGGGCATTTCTATTGGGTGGACACCGCGATCATTCCGCGGCGAGATGCACATGGCAACGTAGTCGCTTATACTGCGATCTGCCTTAATGTCACCGAGCGAAAGCAGACGGAAGAGGCGCTTCGACGTGGCGAAACGCTGCTACGTTCGACCTTGAGGGCACTCAGCGAAGGCGTCGTTGTCCAGGATCGTGATGGGCGTATTATCTCTTGCAATCCAGCTGCCGAGGCAATTCTTGGTTTGAACCAAAACGAGTTGTCTGATTTTACTTCTGTCGCCCGACATTGGCGGGCCATCCAAGAGGATGGTCGCGACTTCCCAGGAAGTAAGCACCCCGCGATGGTGGCACTTGCGACTGGCAAGGCGCAGCATGACGTGGTGGTGGGATTGCGGGGCGACGACGGATCCATCACGTGGATCTCCATCAATTCAGAACCGATCTTTGTCGAGGGCAACTTGACGCCGACATCGGTCGTAACGTCGTTTTCCGACATCACAGCTCGTAAGCAAGCCCAAGATTTGCTGACAGAGGCGATCAACGCAAGCCCTGACGCATTCGTTGTCTATGACGAGTTGGACCGGTTGATTATTTGCAACGAAGCCTACCGGCAGATGTATGCGCAATCCGCAGCCGCAATTTATCCTGGCGCGTCATTCGAGGACGTCTCGTATTGTGGCCTTGAGAACAATCAGTACCCGGAAGCGGGCGAAACGCCTGAACAACGATCCGCCTGGCGTGCTGAGCGGATGAGGCTGCATCGCGCCCCTTCAACTGATGTCATTCAGCATTTGTCACATGACCGCTTTGTTCAGCTCCGTGAGCGTCGCACAGCCTCTGGCCACACCGTCGGTTTCCGAGTTGACGTAACCGAGCTCAAGCGTGAGACCGCCAAATTACAGGCGGTGATTGACAATTTCCCCGGCGGTATATCGTTCCTCGACGCAGACTACAAACTCGTGGCCTGCAACCAGACTTTCCGCACATTGCTTCAAATCCCTTCGAACCTTTTTGAGCATGGGATGCCTACCATTACAGTTGCCGTTTCGCTTTGAGGTGGGCTCGCTGAGCGACCGCCTGATGAGCTCTACGCCAGAGTGACCACGCGATGACGTGTGCGGGTTGTATCCGCCTTCGCGCGAGCCTGATGGCAATGCGGCGGACTTCCTGGATCGACCATCGGATCAATGACGGCGTGGCTATGGTTTGGCCTTTGTCGTGGTTCGGCGTTTGGTTTTTTTGGCGCCGGCGGATTGGCGCGATGGCGGATCACCGCCATCATGGCGAAGGCGAGCATCACCATGGAAACGTGGCGATGCCAGCCGTGCCAAGATCTGCTCTCGTTGTGGTCGAGCCCGAACTCGTTCTTTGCGGTCTCAAAACTGTCCTCGATTGCCCACCGATGGCCTTCGACCTCCACCAGTGTTTCGATCGATGTTGCCGCTGGGCACCAGGTGGTGAAGAAGGCGAGATCGCCATCGGCGATACGACGACGGATCAGCAGACCGCGTGTCCAAAAGCCCGGATTTTCGTCGTTTGATTCTCCGACCAGATCAGCCAGCCTTTGCCTGCGCGACGCAGTTGCTGTTCGATGTCGCCAACACCGTAGATCGTATCGCCTGCAACCCACTTGAACGGGACAGGCGCGACTGTCGCGCGTGCGATCATTCTCGTCGCAAGCTTTGGTTTGGTCGCAAAGCCGGTATCGGGGGGCACGTATGCGGCTTTCAGGCGATCTGGATCGTCGGTCCATTCCTTCGGAAGATACAGCGCGCGGTCGATGAAAGCATGACCGTGGCACGAAACGCAGGCCGCGAAGACGCCGATCTGGCAGTTCGTGATCTTGCCCGCCGAACCGGTGTACTGACGCGCCACGCCGCACGACGCTTTGCCCTGTTTGAGAAAGCCGGTCTCATCGATCACGAGGACCGCGTCATCGTCCGCCAAATGCTCGATGACATAATCGCGGACGATATCGCGCAAGGCATCCGCATCCCAATCCCTGTGACCCAGGATCGCCTGTTGCCGCCATGGGCCAGGATCGCCTGCGGCCTCAGCGCGCATCCAACCGGTCTTGCGTTGCTCATCTCCAAGCAGACCTTCCAGAAACAAGCCAGCATTCTTCGCAACACGCTCTTGCCCGAACAATGGACGTATCCGCTTCTTGATCTCCCGAAGCGACGCCGCCCACAACGCAAGCGTCTCTTCAATCGACGCTGTCTGCGTCCACGATGTTCGAATCATGGTTGCCCATGGATTCAGAAAGCCTCGCAAAAAGGCAACTGTAATGCTACTCTTGAAATGGTCCTCCGCGCCAACGCCCTGCGCGGCGAATACGGCCCCGGCGATCCGGATGAACAACGCGCTTGGACCTCGCACGAAAGGGCGAGGCGCATCTGTTCGAGCGGATCCGCCCCGACGGGACAGTGCTCGAGGTTCGCGGGACGCCCATCCCGGGCGGCGGCTTTATCACAACCTACATGGACGTCACGGCACGGCATCTGGTAGAGAAACAGCTGAACGACAGCGAGCGGCGTGCGCGCGAACAGGCAGCGACATTGGAGATCACGCTTGCGCATATGAGACAAGGACTGTCCATGTTTGATGCCGATAGTCGACTGATGGTTTGGAATGACCGGTATGTTGAGATCTATGGCATGTCGCCAGATATCATCAAGCAGGGCGTTAGTGTCCATGCAATCGTCGAGCACCTGCCACGGATAGGCTACCTTGAAACCGATGAGCCCGATTGGCAGCAGAAACTCTCCGACAGATGTACCGTTGCGTCAACCGAGCGGTTCAATGACGGACGGGTGATCAGAATCGTCCGTACCCCAATAGAGGGTAGCGGCTGGGTGGCTACCTCAGGCCGCGCGCGTCAAAGCCTTCGGGTTCAGTTGCCAGTATAGCATGATGATTCATGGGTTCACTGCAAGTTGGCGTCCGACGAGAAATCGGTCTGTTGGAGGATGAAGGCGAGGCGGCGGTTCCGCCGGTGTTGGGTCAAGCGAGCCAACTTTGTGTGGCCGACGGGCACCTTGCCTGCTTTGCTTAAGTTCGGAATCTTACGGCGCGCCGCACCTTCGCCACGCCGGGCCCCGATAGCACCGCTTCGGCCGTCTGCTCGGTGCCAGGGAAGCCGAAAGTCTCAGACAGTCGTGCAGCGGCGTTGACTGCAAGGCGAACAACACCGCTATCCGCGCTGGTGTCGATTCGACCTGCGCGCGCGAAAATCGTGAGTGCCATCGTAAGCCGACCTGTCACTCCGAAAACCGGCGCGCAAATCGCGGCGATGCCGCCGCCGCCGCCGTCGGACACCGTCGCAAAGCCTGCGGCTCGCACCGCCTTCACGATTGGCTCAAGTTCTGCCTCGCTTCGAGGAGCTTTTTGTCGCCGAAGCAGCTTGTTCTGTTCGAGCTCCCGTCTGATCAGCGGCAATGTCCGGTCGGGGTCTTCATAGGCGCTGTAAAGAAAGCCCGTCGCGGACCAGGTCATCGGGCAAATGTGCGTGACCGGCACGGTGCTCGCATGGCCATGACGCGCCTCAACCAGGCGAACGAATTTGGGGCCATGCTCGCCCCACACCGACAGGGCGGCCGTTTCGCCGACCTGATCGACAAGCTGCTCCAGCATCCCGGCTGCGAAACGCAGCGCGTCGAACCGGCTGAAGCCCATGATTCCCAATTGCAGTGCCATCGGCCCAAGGTCGTAAAGGCCCGTCGCGGAATCCTGCGCGACCAGCCCGATCCGCGCCAGGCTGACAAGGTAGCGATGGATTTTCGCCGCTGGCGCATGCGCCAGCTTTGCGATGTCGGACAGTCGTTGCAGACCGTCGGATTGCAGGAGTGCCGTAAGGATCGTACCGGCGAATTCAATCGACTGAATCCCGGCTTGGGCATCGCCGTACGTTTCTTTGCCTGTTTTCAACATCGCGGCGTCCCATGACCGGCTCAACATCTGCACTTGACCATAACGTCTCATATGCGACTATGTTTGTATAGCGTAATTAATTACGCATTGTAAAATAAATTGGGAATGACGTCTGGTGGGTGCAAAGAGTTCAGTTACATACACGGCGCGTGACGCCGACGTTATTGCCACGGGAATTGCCGGCCTGTTGTCGGGTGACGTTGCGATCGTCACGGGTGCCGCGCAAGACAACGGCGCTGGGATCGCAAGAGGTCTGGCGCAGAGCGGCGCGGCAGTGCCGCTCGCCGACATCGATCTTGATGGTGCGCTCGTTGTTGCATCTGACATAACCAGAGCCGGCGGAATGGCGAGCGCGGTCGCGCTTGACGTCGCCGACCGGGCCCAGTGCGCCGACGTCGCTCGTAAGGCGCAAGAGCAGTACGGGCCGGTGTCCATTCTCATCAACAACGTCGGCATTTTCCGTCGCGCGGAGATCGACACTCCTGAGTTTCTAGAATCCGCGGCGCTGCAATGGCGCGTCAACGTCGAAGGCTCGTTGAACATGGCGCAGGCGCTCGTCGCGCAACTGCGCCAGACGCAGGGCCGCATCGTCAACATTGCATCGATCGCTTCCTTTATCGCCTACAGGCGCAATGTGGTCGGCTATGCGGCGAGCAAAGGCGCGGTTGTACAGTTGACGAAGGGATTGGCCGCCGATCTCGCCGCCAATGGAATTCGCGTCAACGCCATAGCGCCAGGTCTGATCGCGACGCCGCTCACTGCGGCGTTACGCTCGCAGCCCGCGGTGATGGAAGAGCTGTTCGCCCACGCCTTGATGAAGCGATTTGCCGAGCCCGAAGAACTGGTCGGTGCGGTTCTGTCTCTGACCTCGCGTCTTTCCACTTTCGTCACCGGCGCCATCATGCCCGTCGACGGCGGCTTTCTAGCAATCTGAAGGATATCAAGATGGGCAATTCCGATCATCAAGGCGTCGTCCCGGGCCAGCTCGAAGAGCCGGAGGTTATGACCTGCGATCTGTTGGTGGCGGGATCCGGCGCGGGCGGCATGACGACCGCAATTGTCGCGCGCAAGAATGGTCTCGACGTTATCGTCGCCGAAAAAGAGCCGGTGATGGGCGGAACGACAGCGCTGTCCGGCGGCTATCTCTGGGTGCCGAACAACACGATCAACAAGGCGGCCGGCACTAAGGACAGCGTCGATGCAGCGCGCACCTATTTGCAGTATGAAGCCGGCAACCAGTTCGATGCCGATCGTGTCGAGGCATTCCTGCGCGAAGGTCCGCGCATGGTCGATTTCATGCAGGAGAATACCGAAGTCCGGTTCGATCCTGCGATCGCGTTTTCAGACTATCATCCCGATGCGCCCGGCGGGCTGCCGGGTGGGCGCTCGATCCTGACGCGCCCGGTGCGCGGCTCGATGCTGGCCGAGGATCTCGGCAAGGTTCGCCGCGCAAGGCCCGAATTGACGCTGTTCGGCCTGACCATCGGCTCTGGCAAAGAGCTGTGGCACTTCTATCGCGCAACGCGGAAAATCTCGTCGGCGGCCTATGTCGCCCGCCGCCTTTTCCTCCATGGGCTCGATCTTCTGACGCACGGCCGCGGGATGCTGCTCTCCAACGGCAATGCGCTGTCTGCGCGGTTGCTCCGCACCGCCCGCGATCTCGACATTCCGGTCTGGCTGGATAGTCCAGTGCGATCCTTGACCCGGAACGAGGAGGGCGCAGTTACCGGTGCGCTGGTTAGAACGCCACAGGGCTTGCGCCGGATCGTCGCGCGCAAGGGCGTCGTACTCGCATGTGGAGGATTCTCGCAGGACGTCGAGCGCCGCAAGAGCCTCTACCCACATGCAGCCGCCGAGGGAGAGCATGTCTCGTCGGCAAGTCCGGGCAATACCGGCGACGGTGTGCGGCTCGGCCAGTCGGTGGGCGGCAACGTCGTCGAAGGCTATCCCAATCATGGCGCGTGGGCGCCGACCAGCCTCGTTCCACGCAAGGATGGCACCAAGGGCCCGTTCCCGCACTTCATCGATCGCGGCAAACCCGGCGTCATCGCCGTCCTGCGCAACGGACGGCGTTTCGTTAACGAAGCCAACAGCTATCATGACTTCGTGCAGGCAATGGTTCGTGCAACGCCGCGCGAGTCGGTGGTCGAAGCATTTCTGATTGTCGATCACCGCACCATCCGGCGCTATGGGCTCGGTTATGTGAAGCCAGCTCCGCTGCCCCTCGGTCCCGCCATCCGCTCGGGCTATCTGATCCGCGGCGAGACGCTCGCCGAACTTGCGCGCAACGCCGGTATCGACGCTTCGCAACTCGACGCCGTGGTTGCGCAGTGGAACGCTGATCTGAAGTCCGGCGTCGACAGTGCCTTCGGCAAGGGCAGCACCGCTTACAATCGCTTCCACGGCGATCCCGAGGTCAGCCCGAATCCATGCATGGCGCCGATCGCAACGGCGCCGTTTTACGCGGTGCGCGTCATTCCTGGCGATATCGGCACCTTCACGGGTCTGCGCGCCGATGCCAAAGCGCGCGTTCTCGATGCGACCATGCGACCGGTGCCGGGGCTGTACGCCGCCGGGAATGACATGGCGAGCGTCGCAGGCGGCAATTACGTCGGCGGCGGCATCACGCTTGGGCCAGCGATGACGTTCGGATACATCGCTGCCCGGCACGCCGCCGGGATTGAAGAAAAAACAAGCTGAGCATTCGCGTCAGCCAATACAGGGAGGAAATAATGCATCGCAGAACAGTTCTGAAGGGAATGCTTGCGGCGTCGATGGCGGCGACGGGCGGCAAGGCGTTCGCGCAGTCCTCGGAAATCCGGATCGGCTGCCTGAGCGCAGCCTCCGGACCGGCGGCATTTCTTGGCGCGTCCGAGAAAAACCAGTTCGATTTGATGGTCGAGCAGTTTAATGCGCAGGGCGGCATGTCCGGCCACAAGATCGTGCCGTTCTACTACGACACCGAAGGCAACAGCACGAACGCGGCCCAGCAGTTTCGCCGCCTCGCGGAGTCCGACAAGGTTCATGTCGTCGTCGGTCCCAGCACGACCGGAGAGTCGATGGTGCTCAAGCCGATCGCGGATGAGCTCAAGATCCCGATGATCACTATGACGGGAACGGAAGCGCTGGTCGTTCCGCCGACCCGCTACGTATTCAAGGTAGCTCCGACGGATCGGATCGTCTCCGCCCACATGCTATCTTTCGCCAAATCGAAGGGCTGGAGTAAAGTCGGCATTATTTCTTCCGCCGACGGCTTCGGTCAGGCGGGCGCAGGCTTCCTGAAGTCGAACGCCGAAAAGCTCGGTGTCAAGATTGTGCTCGCGGAAGAATTCGGTCCGCGCGATACCGACATGACGCCGCAGATCCTGCGCATTCGCCGTGCTGAAGTCGATGCGATGTTGATCTGGAGCGTCAATCCCGGCCCGACGATCATCCTGAAGAACGCCGCTGCGTCGGGCTTCAACAAGCCGATCGTGAACAGCTTCGGCGTCGCCAGCACGCAGCTGCTCGAGCAGGCCGGCGCCACGGCGGAGAACACCTACGTCTCGACGATGCGCCTGCTTTTGCCTGACGATCTCGCGCAAGACGATCCGCTGCGTCCGGTCATCAGCAAGGTCGCCGCTAACTATCGCGCGCGCTTCAAGGCTCCGGCCACGACCTTTGTCGGCCATCCCTACGACGCCATGACGCTGATCGAGCTGGCGCTGAAGAAGGCCGGCAAGGCGGATCGAGAAGCTCTCGTGGATGCGATCCATTCGGGCATCAGTTTCCCGGGCTGCAATGGCGAAATGGATTTTTCGGCCGCAAACCCCGGCGGACAGACAGAGGGGTCGAGGCCCGTCGTGATGGTTCAGATCAAGGCTGGAAAATTCACGATCGCCGAGTGACTCCAAATCGGGAGGGGATCGTCCCATGAGCGACTTCTTGCAGATATTGATCAGTGGCGGCATCGTCGGTTGCATCTACGCCATGGCGGCCCTCGGTTTCACGATCGTGTTCAACGCAACGCGCGTCGTGAATTTCGCCAATGGCGAATTCCTCATGCTCGGCAGCTTGGGGCTCGCGGGCGCTATTGCAACAGCGGGTCTTCCCCTTTGGCTCGCCGTTATCGTGACGATCCTCTGCACAACACTTGTCGGTGTCGCGATGCAGGTGGTCTTGTTGGATCATGTCCGCAGCGCCCACGAGCTCACACTTGTGATGCTAACGATCGGCACCGGCCTCGCTCTGCGGGGTGCGGCCGCGCTGGTGTTCGGTCGCGAAGTCGCTTTCGTTCAGGATTTCGGCCTGTTTCCGATGATCTTGATCGGAGACATCTATGTCATCAGCCAGGGCGTCTGGATCACCCTTACATTGGTCTGTGTCAGCATAGGCTTGTGGTTCTTGTTCGCGCGCACCACCTTCGGCAAGGCGATGCGGGCGGCCAGCCAGGAGCCGCGGGCTGCCGCGCTGTGTGGGATCGAACCGCGGCGCGCGGCTGCGACGGCCTTCGCCCTTGCGGCCGCACTCGGTGGTCTTGCCGGCGCGCTGGTGACGCCGATCTCTGCGGCATTCTACGAGAACGGCATCTTTCTGGGGCTGAAGGGCTTTGCAGCCGCGGTCGCAGGCGGGCTCGGCAATCCGCTGGGCGCAGTCGTGGGTGGGCTGGTCATCGGCATGGTTGAGGCCATGACCGCCGGCTATGTCTCGTCCGGTTACAAGGACGGCGTTGCGTTCATCGTGCTGCTTTTTGTTCTTCTGCTGCGCCCGACGGGATTGTTCGGCGGAACTTCCGTGAACCGGGTCTGAGATCATGTCCGCTCCCAATTCCGGCCTGCGGCGCGATCTCCTGCGTCTGCTCGCGCTTATTGCGGTGCTCGTTGTCCTTGAGTTCGTTCTCAAGAGCCAATTTTATCGCAGCACTGTCATTCTCTCGATGATCTTCGCGATTGCGGCGATTGGCCTGACGCTTCTGATGGGGTTTGCCGGCCAGTTGTCGATTGGGCAGGGCGCCTTCTTCGGCATCGGCGCCTATACTGCCGCGCTCGCGCTCCAGCGCCTGGGCCTGCCGACCGTCGGGGCGCTCGCGCTTGCGGCATTGGTTCCGGCGCTGGTCGGCTTTGTCATCGCACGTCCGATCCTGCGACTCGCAGGCC
This sequence comes from Pseudomonadota bacterium, assembly GCA_021779635.1. The sequence goes on from JAJYAH010000070.1 coordinate 10,224, forward strand.
ATAATCTGGCGCTCGCCACGCTTGCTCTCGGGGCCGTCTTCTATGTCGTTGCCACGCAATGGACCGGCATCACCGGCGGCATCGATCCCGGTATCAACGGTCTGCCGGCCTTGCGATGGTTCGGCTTCGAGCATGGCCGGGTAATCTTCTGGCTGTCCGGGGCTTGCCTCGTACTCTGCACCGCCGTGGCCCTGATGCTGGTCGACGGACGCTTCGGCCGGGCGTTGAAGGCTGTGAAGACGTCGGAGATCGTTGCAAGCTGCACCGGCATCGATGTGGCCCGGACGAAGGCGGTGGTGTTCGCGATCGCTGCAGGTTTCGCCGGCCTGTCCGGAGCTCTGTTCGGGCTGTTTCTGCGCTCTTTCAACGCGACATCTTTCAACATCAGCCTGTCGATGGAACTTCTGATGATGGTGATCGTGGGATCGCTAACCACGATCTGGGGTGCTCTGTTCGGTGCTCTGGCAATCGTGGTCCTGCCGAATCTTCTTGAAGGTTTCGATCACGCCAAATTGCTGATCTATGGATTGATGATGGTCGCTGTCATGATGTTCGCGCCCGACGGTCTCGCAGAAACCGTGGCCCGGCTGTTCACCAGGCGGAGGGCGGTGTTGTGACCGCGACGCTTTCGCTTCACGGGATCTCGAAGTCGTTTGGCGGATTAAATGCGGTCGAAGACGTCTCGTTCGATCTGCCGCCGGCCGTCGTTACGGCGTTGATTGGCCCCAACGGTGCTGGAAAATCAACGATCATCAACCTCATTGCCGGGATCTTCGCGCCCAATGGCGGCCGGGTCATGCTCTGCGAGACCGACATTACTGCGCTGCCTATGTTCCGCCGCGCATGTCTCGGTGTGGCGCGAACCTATCAGACGCCGCAAATGATCCACGGCCTCGATGCGCTAGGAAACGTCATGGCCGGCGCCTATCGCTTCGGCAGTCATGGACTGCTGACGACGATCTTCATGCCGTGGGTGGTCGCCAGGGAGAATTCGGAGATGGCCGAACGCGCCGCTGCGGCGCTGCGTAAGGCCGCGGTGCCGGAAATCTGGTGGGACCGCCGCGCCGTCGATCTGCCGTACGGCATTCAGAGGCGTGTCGAGATCGCGCGGGCGATCGCGCAGGGACCGAAGATTCTGATGCTCGACGAGCCTGCGGCAGGTCTCAATCCTGCCGAGACCGCCGAGATCGGCGAGTTGCTCATCGAGATCGCCACCGACGGCGTCGCGGTGCTGCTCGTCGAGCACGACATGCCTCTGGTGATGTCGACGGCAACCCAGGTTGTGGTGGTGAATTTCGGCCGCCGGCTTGCGGTTGGCAGTCCGACGCAGATCATGGCCAACCCCGAAGTTGTTGCGGCATATCTCGGCGCCGATGTGAGCGCGGATGATGAGGTCTTCGCATGACGGGTCTTTTGCGATTGGACAATCTCGTCGCCGGATACGGTTCGCTAACGGTGCTGAAGGGCCTGTCGCTCAGCGTCGCGAAGGGCGAGATCGTCGGGTTGGTCGGCGCCAACGGCGCGGGCAAGTCAACGCTTTTGAATGCAATTTCCGGCGTCATCCCGATGCGCAGCGGCAGCATCCTGTTTGATGGCGAAAATCTTGGCGGCCGTCGTGCCGCCGCTATTGCGCGCGCGGGATTGCGGCATGTGCCGGAAGGACGCCGCGTCTTTGCCGAGCTTTCGGTTGAGGACAATCTTCGGCTCGGCGCCTATGGCACGCGCAACGACGGGATCGAAAAGCGATTGCCGGAAATCTTCGAGATGTTTCCGCGTCTCGTCGAGCGCCGTCACCAGGCGGCGGGCACTATGTCGGGCGGCGAGCAGCAGATGCTCGCAATCGGTCGCGCGTTGATGGCCAAACCCCGTCTTCTGATGCTGGATGAGCCATCGATGGGACTGGCGCCTTTGGTGGTGGCGGAGATTTTCCGGCTCATCCGGTCGTTGCGCGACGATTTCGGTCTCGGCATTCTGCTGGTCGAGCAGAATGCCCGGGCCGCTTTGCGGGTCTCGGATCGCGCCTGTGTGATGGCGCTTGGACGTTTCGAACTGGAAGGCACCGGACGGGAATTGCTTCGTAATCCCGCTGTCACGCAGGCATTTCTTGGGGCGGTACCAAGGCCGGTGTGAAAGTTCCGACCGAACCTGGAGCAAATCAAACGACCGCGGATCGCGTGCAGTAGGCCGGGGAGCAGCATGACCACATTGCAGCAGCAACACTCGATCGATTTCCAGTCGTTCGTGTTTGACTATGCTCGCGGGTTTGACGAAGCGCGCGGCCTCGGCCGGCCGCAGATCGGGACCGCCGGGCGCGACCTCGAAATGTGGCGCGCGCTTGAGGGCAAAGCGACGTCAAGTCGGCTGAAATCGAACGCGAGGCACTCTTGCCCGCCGCCGCTCAGGGGCGGCGTCGGGTCAGTCGGCGTAGCGGGCGCAAAAGAGCGCTTGGCACAAGGGCTCCGATCACGTTGCCTCAAGGGCCGAACCAGCGATGGTCGCTCGACTTCGTCAGCGATACCCTGACCGACAGCGGGCGGTTTCGTATGCTGGCCGTAGTGGACGATTTCACCCGGGAGTGCGTCGCATTGGTCGCCGACACCTCGCTCTCGGGCGCCTGGGTAGGCCGTGAGCTTGATACGGCGATCGCCCGGAGCGGGCGTCCCCTTACGATCGTCAGCGACAACGGAACTGAGTTCACCAGCATGGCCATCTTGAGCTGGTCTCAGCAGACAAGGATCGAATGGCACTATATCGCTCCGGGCAAACTCGATCATGCCCGCGAGTTGCTCGCTGATTGGCTGTACGACTACAACACCGTCCGTCCGCACAGCGGGATCGGCAATCTGCCACCGGCAACCTACGCAAAGCTCAACGCTTCCGATATGCAACGGGACGGAGCGTTTGAGCTAACCTGGGGCTCCGCGCCCCGTCCCGTTGCATCACCGAGCCATACAGGCTCAAATGAGAACGGGATTCTGCCCATCGTTGGATGAAGCTTGGGGCTCAGGTCACTCTCATAGGGACGATATGAGTAACGAAGACTGATACCGTCTCATCTGCCCTGTTATAATATGGAGAGCAATATGCACGTGCTCACGCCGAACCCTCTCCCCATCGAAAGCCGCTCGTCGGTCGTAAAGGACAATATGTCTGGCCTCGGTTGTCCGACGCCGTTGCTGCCGACCGCCCGAGCTCGCATCAGGGACCTTTGCTGGCGTGATCGCGCGTGACGCCAGCACGACGCCGAGTAGCCAGATGCAACCTCGAACGAACGCGTATGCGACTCTGTTGAATTGGAGGACGAGACTTTGGCTCAAGATGCAAATTTGGATGTGACGCCGACGATAGGAAACATGTTGTACCCTAATCTGCTGAAGGGAAACGTCGCGGTCGTGACGGGGGCCGCACAGGGAAATGGCGCGGCGATCGCGCGCGGCCTGGCCCGATATGGTGCACGAATCGCGGTGGCGGATCGCGATGAGCAAGGCGCGCGAGCAGTTGCGGACTCCATTACGGAGAATGGCGGCGAAGCATCAGCCCTTCATCTGAATGTGGCTGATATGGAGGGATGCGAGCGAGGCGCTGCGGCGATCGCGCGCGAACTCGGCCCGGCGTCGATCCTCGTCAACAATGCCGGAATCGTTCGCCGCGTTGGAATTGAGGAGAACATCTTCCTCGACTCGGTCAAGGACCAGTTCTCCGTCAATGCGCTGGGCTCGGCCCAGATGGTCAAGGCGCTATTGCCGCAACTGCGCGAAACGCGGGGACGCATTGTCAATATCGGCTCGATCGCGAGCTTCAACGCGACCACTGGCGGCATCGGCTATGGCCTGTCGAAGGGCGGCGTCCTGTTGATGACGAAGACGATGGCGGCCGAACTGGCGCAGTATGGCATCCGTGTTAATGGCATCGCCCCGGGCATCATCATCACGCCCATGACGGAGCCGACGCGCAACAATGCTGGTGTGGCGGCTCGTTATCTGGAGCATATCCCGCTCAATCGTTTCGGGGAGGCCGATGAGTTGGTCGGTCCCGTCGTGTTCCTCGTCTCGACCCTGTCCTCATATGTTACAGGCGTGATGCTGCCGGTTGATGGCGGCTACCTGGCGATCTGAGAGCGTTGCAGGGCTGAAACGTCGCAATAGCTTCAGCCGACCCAAACTTCGAAAGGTTCGCGTGACTGCCTGCGCGCGGATGCAGACCTTTGCGCTGCCATGACACAAAGAATGTTCGAAGGGTTGACGCTGCTCGTCGCAACGCAGCCCGGGACGTCCAAAGCCTCCGCAAGAAGCAGCGATAGGTCCTCGCGAAACGTACGAGAGCCGTCAGCGATAAAGCTATTGCCGCGAACGGTGTTTACAATAGCAGCGCGACAAGCGGGTGAATCTGATTACAGAGTGATCGCAAGCACATATGATACCAACGGCCCGAAACTGTGACTCATTAGGGATTCCCAAATCAGTGAAACTCTGACTCGATGCTGGCTTTTGAGAGGAGCGGCATCGATGGGAGCGGCGGTATCGATCACCCGACTTGATCTGACGGCTTCAGAGCTTCGCAAGGCGGCAAGCGGGGAGAAGAATAGTGCCGCGGCGCGTCGGATACTTGCGCTTGCGCTGGTGCTCGATGGCTTGGACCGCAAAACGGCGGCCGAAACCTGCGGCATGGACCGTCAGACCTTGCGGGACTGGGTGCACCGTTACAACGCCGCGGGACTCGTCGGGCTTCGCAATCTCAAATCGCCAGGTCCCGGATCAAAACTCACGGCGCGGCAGCAGGCCGAATTGGCCGAGCTTGTCGAGGCCGGCCCCGACCCCGCGGTGCACGGGGTAGTGCGTTGGCGGCGGGTCGATCTGCGCGACGAATTGCAGCGGCGCTTCGGTGTCGCGCTACATGAGCGTTCGGTCGGGAAGGTTCTAGCCAAGCTCGGCTACCGCAAACTGTCGGTAAGGCCCCGCCACCCACAGGCTGACGAAGAAGCCCAGGAGGCGTTTAAAAAAACTTCGCCGCGACAGTCAGAGCACAAATCCCCGACCGCGCCAAAGGCAAGCCGATCGAAATCTGGTTCCAAGATGAGGCCCGGATCGGCCAGCAGGGCACGCTGACCCGCGTCTGGGCCAAGCGTGGAACGAGGCCCCGCGCGCCACACGACCGACGCTACGACTGGGCCTACCTGTTCGGCGCGGCCTGTCCGCAACGTCGCGTCGCAGCAGGCTTGGTCATGCCGGCGGCGAA
>JAJYAH010000071.1 GCA_021779635.1 Pseudomonadota bacterium
ATGGCGGTATCCGGGCATGCCTCCGAGCAAGCTCCCACCAAACTCGGCCTGCGCCCGGGCCAAACCATCCGCGTCGAAGACGCCATCAAGGGACTGGTGACCCGCTCCGCCAACGATGCAGCCGTGGTGATCGCGGAAGCCATCGGCGGCGATGAAGACGATTTTGCCAAGCTGATGACCCACAAGGCGCGTGCGCTCGGCATGACCCGCACGGTCTACGTCAATGCCTCCGGGCTGCCCGACGATGACCAGGTGACAACGGCGCGGGATCAATCGATCCTCGGCCGCGCCATCCAGGATCGTTTCCCGCGTTATTACCGCTATTTCTCGACCGAGACGTTCAACTATCACGGCCAGTCCATCCGCAACCACAATCACCTGCTCGGCAGTGTCGAGGGCGTCGACGGAATCAAGACCGGCTACACCCGCTCATCGGGCTTCAACCTCGTGACCTCGATGCGCCGCGGCAACCGGCACCTGGTCGGCGTGGTGATGGGAGGCCGCAGCGGCAGTTCGCGCGACGCCATCATGCGCAACCTGCTCGCCGAAAATCTGGAGAAGGCCGCGAGCAAGCGTACCGTCGCCGCGATCACCGAACGCAATCCTTCTGACGCCAATGTCGATGTTGCGGAAGCCGAACCGGCATCCCGGCCGACCCAGACGGTTCAGGTCCAGCGTGCGGTTCAGGCCGCGTCCGAAGCGCCCGAGCCGGCCGCGGCGCCGCCGGTGCGTTCGAGCGCACCGGCTTCGCGATCGATTTTGGCGGCTGCAGCGGCGGCTGTACCTCCGCCGCAAGCCAAGCCGGAGCCCGCGCCGTTTACCAACGGGGTGATCCAGGCCCAGTCCATTGCAGCGATCCCCGGCTCATCGGAGCCGATGAAGCCGGTCAAGGTGAAGACCGTCCAGATCAAGGCCGGACAGGTGAAGCTGGCCTCGGCTGGCGCGGCCCAGCCGGCCACGCCCATCACCAGCGCCATACCGGCACGCCCGGATGTGCCGGAAACATCCAGCGCGATCATGGCCAAGGCCGAATCCAATAAGGCTGAATCTAACAAGGCCGAATCCAGCAAGGTTGACGTCGCCAGGACCGAGATGCCGCCGCAACCGGCAAACCACGGCACCGGAAACGGCCTGCTCGGCGTGTTGCCGGCATCGAGCGTGCCGCCCTCCTCCGCCCCGCAGGCGATGGCCTATGCCGACGCGAACCCTCACGGCCAGCCGCAGGCCGTTCAGCAAAACGGGGCGATCAAGCCGGCGGCAGCCCATACGGGATGGATCATCCAGGTCGGCGCACTGGAAAGCGAGAGCGAAGCCCGCCAACGGATCGAAGTCGCACGCGACCAGGCCCACGGCCTGCTCAGCAAGGCAGATCCGTTTACCGAGCCGGTCGTCGCCAAAGGCGATCGGAAGCTGTATCGCGCCCGCTTTGCCGGTCTCGACAGCGATCAGGCCGAGGCCGTGTGCCGGACATTGAAGCGCTCCGACATTTCCTGTTTCACGGTTCGGAACTGATCAGACCGTTTTTGCGGCAGCCTGTCCCGCATTTCATGCGGGGCGGATGCGGTTCGCCCAGAGAAAGCCCCCCAAAGGTAGCGAATTAGCGCGTCCGTTCCGATTCAATCGGGACGGAAACGACGCATGACACCACAGCAATCGTGAGAGCGAGCCCGGCGAACGACGAATTTGCCTCCTGCAAACCTCTCGTCAAGATTTCGAGGCTAAATTACTTGGCGAAAGATCGACCACGCCGGACAACGGCGGGCGGCAACGGGGCGTCGAGCGGAGCAAAAGCAGAAGCAACTCGCAGATAGTGGCGTTTGGTAGCGTTGCCGGAGTTAGCTGTTATGCGTGCGAAGCAAAGTATCCTTGGCCTCGTTTACACGGGCAGCGAGGTACGTCGACCCCCCTTGGTCGGGATGCAGTTTCTTCATGAGCGCGCGGTGCGCCCGACCGATTTCGTCACGCCCCGCCCCCGGCTGCAGGCCAAGGATCTGATAGGCCTCCTCGTCCGTCATTTTGCCGCTCGTCGCCGCGCGGCTCTGCCTCCCTGCCGGATTTCCCTGCGCGTGCTGACGCCAGGCGGGAAACCTGCGGTCCAGATAGCTTTCAAGTAGCGCCACGCTTTCAGCGTCGAAGCCGGCCATCATCGCCGTCAATTGCGCCAGGTCGAATTCGTCGAGCAGATGACCGGCATTCGGCCCGGCTACGACCTGGCCGCTGAGTTCGCCGCTGTCGTGATCGAGCCGCATGTCGAGAAACCGCGAGCGCACCTGCGACGTTTGTCCCGGCGAGCGTCGGGCGCCGGAGCCCCCGAACATGCCGCTGATATTGCCGAACCCCGATGCCCCGAAGGGTGACCAGCCCAGCAGTCCTGCGCCGAAGATGCCGAGCGGAACCGCCACCGCAAGCTCACCCTTGATACCGGTAAAGGCAGCGACCGCGAGCGCCAGAATGCCGCCGCCGATCTTGATCGCGCGCGCAAGCACGACCGGATTGGCCGCCCGAAACATCTGCAGCAACGAGTAAAGAAGAATAACGGCGACGACGCCGGCAATCAGGGTAGGCATGAATTCAATATAGCGCGGCCGGCAGCAAAAAGCATGCGGGCGCTCCGACAGATCAAGGCGCGATCATTTCATCTGCCCGAGCAGTTTGGCCGCACCGCTTCCGGTCTTCGACAACCGCAGCAGTGCCTCACGTCCGCCGGCGGCATAGGCCGCCGCGGCGCGCAGCAGCTCGCGCAGTTGCGCCGCAGCCCCCGGATCGAACCTGCACCATGCACCACCCGTCAGACGCGCGATCTCACGGAACGCCTGCTCGGCGACGCCATCATGCCCCTCCTGGAACATGAACACCGGCACCTTGAGCAGGCCGAGTTCGCCGGCCTTGCTGCAGAGGTCGTCGACCTTTTCCTCCATGGCATCGCCGACGAAAACCACCGCGCGCACCGCGGAAGCGGCGGCCTCCCGCCGCGCTTCCGATAACACCTTGCCGATCTGCGTATTGCCGCCCCGGCAATCGATCTTGGCCATCAATTTTGCCAGTTGCGCCGTGTCGGAGATCCATCCGCTGGCGCGGCACTCGTTGAGACCGCGATAATAGACCAGGCGGATATCGAGACTGCCGAGTGCCGCCGCCTCGCGAAACATGTCAGCCTGCAGCGCGCAGGCCATGTCCCACGTCGGCTGGCGGCTCATGGTCGCGTCGAGCGCGAAAATCAGCCGGCCCCTTGCGCCTGCAGCGTGGGGCGACATCGCGCGTGCCTTGGCGACGAAGGCGGCGATATCTTCAGACGCCGAAGGGCTCGCCTCGGGCAACGAACCGGATTGCCCGGACGGATCTTTGCCGGCTTCGGCCTTTCGCGCCGATGACACGTCGCCCGAGGATTTCGGTTTGGTCGGCTCACCGGACATAGGCGCTCGCTATTGCTGCGAGCCTTATGTGGCGCGGGATGAGGCAGTGGTCAATACGCGATGGATACGCCGATCCTCGTCATGCGCGAGTGAACCCGAGATGCTGATTGAAAGGGCGATGCAGGTCGTCAGTTCTTGACCGGCGAATAGAGCGCCACCGGTCCCGGATCAGTCAAGGCAGGCGGTGTTTTGGTCGCAACCGGCTTGAGCGAGCTGCTGTCGTCATCGAGGAATTTGTCGAGCATGCCCTCGATCGTCAGCTTGACCTGCTCGGGACCGCGATCGCTCATATCGGTGTGCTGATAACCGGTTTGCACAACCGTAATCCCGGCCTTCTCGCAATCCTCGTCATCGGGAACGACACCGGGATCAGGTTTGAACACCGGATCCTTCGACCGGAATGAAAGAATCTTGAATCGGCCGTCGGTCATGAACGGCACGCGCAGATTGTCGAGCGTCACCACCTTCTTGATATGGTCCGGATACATCTTGGCGAAGTACATCGAAATGTCGCCGCCATTGGAGTGTCCGACCATGGTCAGATGTTCATAATCGGCGTTCGGCACCACTTTCTTCATTTCATCGACGGCAAAGCGGATATTGGCAACGCCGCGGTGGTACTGCGGCAACCGGCCGACATAGAGTTCGCCGACCTTGGTTACCAAGGGCGCGTCGGTCGGCAGGTCATGCTGGATGCTGACCGCAAGGTAGCCACGGGCGGCAAAAACGTTAGCCAGGAACGAGTATTCGGTAAATTTGACGGTGTTGCCGTGATTGAGGATCGCCACCGGCAGCGTGATCATGCCGGCGCTCGCCTGCATTTCCTTGTCGCGCCTCACGGCGATGTCCACGGCGACCGGACGGTTGTCGCGGGTCGTATCGTAGAACGTCATGGTTTCGTGTCGTATCGCCCATTTGCTCGCGGTTAAATAGGCGACCGCCACCAGCACACAAAGCGAAAGCAGAACGGCAATTCCACGTTTCATGTTCGCCCTCTGCGCGCTGATCTCACCAGATCAGATCCGACGTTTGGGGCTCCACGATCCCTTACTTGTTCGCGGCCAATATACGTGACGACAAGGTGACAGGAAGGCTAAATATTGTGAATCGACCGCCTGATCGTTGTGCGGTGCACCCACTTATTGTGCAGGTGCACAATCAAATTTCGGGGGCCGGTTTCAATTGTGGAACGCTGCAAATGAACGGCGAGTTCAGGTCTTGGGTAAAGACCCGGTAAAAACACCGGCCCACTGCGGTTAGTTCCGCCGGGACATCGATCCACGTTCAGAACAGTCTCGCTTCCGCGGCGTGGCCGCCCGGACTGAGGCCGAAATCTGTCGACTTGCAGCTTAAGCTGGCAAAGCCTCAGGCGCCGATGATGTCGTGGAGCTCGAGCGGCTTGTCGACCTGGTTGAACCACTCGGCCCGGTTGGCTGCGCGGCGGCGGCCGCGTTCATCGAGCGGCAGTTTCAACTGACGCAGCAGGCTGGTCACCTCCTCGCGCGCCGTCAGATGGCCCATGCTCGGCCGGGTGCCGAGCGTCGCCTCATCGAGGTTATCGAGCGCGGTGAGCCCGCGCGGAAAAAATTCACGATAGACCACGCGTTCAGCGAAGCCATCGATCGCGCGGAAGCCGAGCCGCAACGACAAATCGTTCAGGCTGTCGGCGACCAGCTGCTTGTTGCGCGATCCCAGTATCGATAACCGGTTGCGGACCACGATCCAATCGCTGCTGACACCGTCGAGCTGACGGCGCTTGCGTCTCGTATCCCGCACCATCTCCGCATAGTGGCTCTCGCCGATGACGGAATAGGTCGCAGGGTCGACGGTGCCCAGCACGTCGAAGTCGAGGAAGCTATCGTTGATCGGCGTCACCAGCGTGTCGGCCATCGAATGCGCCAGACGCATCAGATAGCTGTCGGACCCCGGGGTATCGATCACGATGAAATCGAACGTCCGCTCGACCGCGCTCACCGCATCCATGAATTGCTGAAATTCGACAGCTTCATTGTCGGCGATCTGCATGGTATCGCCAAGCTTGATGCAGCAATGCACGGGGACCTCGAGGTCGAGGCCGGTGCGGCGCGCCCAGGCGCGCCGGTTGTCGATGTAACGGGTGAAGCTCTGCTGCCGGCAATCGAGATCGATGGTGGCGACGCGCTGGCCGGCTTTCATCAAGGCAACGGCGATATGCAAGGCGGTGGTGGACTTGCCCGAACCGCCCTTCTCATTGCCCAGCACAACGACATGAGCCGAGCCCGATTGCCCCTGACTAGCCTGCACCAGCATTCTTCGACCCCTGTGGATATCTTCAAATTACCCGCGACCGCGGTCAAGCGAAATGCGCGAAAACGGCTTCAAACCATTGATCGTCTGCCTTAATCATGAATCGCATGCGCGGCTCGGCGGCGTCTATGATTGACCCCACATGCGGCGGTGTTCATCAAGATCGATTCAGCCCTTTTCTGGCGGCGGCCCGGCTTGGCGACGGAGCGCCGGCCTTGATAGGGTGACGTCCCCGCCCCACGTCAGCGCGGTTGCCTGCCTGACCTCACAGATCGAGCCCTGATGTCGCGAAGCCCCATGATCGTCCGCACGGTACCTGCGTTGCGTCGCGCCCTTGACGGCCTTCGCGTGAGAAAAGCCACCATTGCGCTGGTGCCAACCATGGGAGCACTCCATGACGGCCATGTGTCGCTGGTTCGGCTGGCGAAACGTCGCGCCGCAAAGGTGATCGTCTCCATCTTTGTCAATCCTGCCCAATTCGCGCCGACCGAGGATTTCAGCTCGTACCCGCGCACCTGGAAGGCCGACGTCGCCAAACTGACCGCCGAGAAGGTCGACTTGATCTGGAATCCAGACGTCAAAACCATGTATCCGGACGGCTTTGCCACCCGGATTCTGACCGAAGGGCCCGCGATGGCAGGGCTGGAGGATCGCTTCCGTCCGCATTTCTTTGGTGGCGTCACCACCGTGGTCGGCAAGCTGTTCACGCAGTGCCGGCCGGATTTTGCAATGTTCGGTGAAAAGGATTTCCAGCAATTGCGGGTCGTGACCCGGATGGCGAGGGATCTCGATCTCGGCGTCAAGGTGACAGGCTCGCGCACCGTGCGCGAAGCGGACGGCCTCGCGATGTCATCACGAAATGTCTATTTGTCGCCTGAGGAACGGCGCGTAGCCCCGACGCTCTACAAGGCCATGAAGGAAAGCGCGGACCGTTTGCGGGCCGGCGACGACCCCCATGCCGCCATGGGCGCTGGCGCCGAGTTGATCGCAGCGGCTGGCTTCACACTGGATTATTTCGAGGTGCGCCATGCCGAAACGCTGGCGCCGATCACGTCGGTGAAGGACGGACCGATGCGAATTCTGGTGGCGGCCAAAATCGGAAAGACGCGGTTGATCGACAACATCGGGGTTTAGGCGATCTGGCCGTGAGAGCTGTTTCGGTGTCGTTGGCGCGAAGAAAACGCGTCAGAACAAGACCAGCCGAGGGTTCAAAGTAACCCGAGATCGCGCAATTCCCTGCGCATCGGCTCGGGCATCGCTGCAACGCTCGCGGCGGTGGCCTTGCCGAGATCTGGCGGCGCCGCATCTTCCGTGAGATAGCGCCAGCCCTGGAACGCGCGCATCGGCCGCGGCAGCACCGCGACGACCTTGGGCTGCATCACGAGGCGGCACCGTCCAATCCCGTCGCGGTCACGGAATGGCTCGATCGCGATGAGTTTCTCGCGGGCCGCGATCTCACCGCGGATAACCCAGTAGAGTGAACCGCCCGCCAGCAACTCTTCGTCCCATTTCGGCGTCATCCGCGTAATGTGAATGTGATGGCGCGGCAGACCCTTTTGCTTCGCGGTACGCATGCGCTCCGCGACCCAGCTCTTGAGTTCCTTGACGGAATCGCAGCCGACGGCAAGCTTGATGAGATGAAGAGGCATGGCTGCGAGGTTAGCGATCAGCGGCGGCTTTTGAAAGGATCAATCGTTGGTGGCGGCTGACGCCGGCGGCGGGGCGGCGGGCGTTATTTGCACCGGCGCCGGCGCAGGCGGCGGCGTGCGTTTAGGCCTCGGCGCCGGCTTCCTGGCCGCCGCCAGCACGGGGGCCGTCGTCGGGGTGGGCGTTGAGGCGTTGGCGGCGGAAGCCGGAGCACGCGGCGCGGGTGGCGTCGCGGCCGGACCCGGCTCCGGCGTCATGATGCTGACCGGCGGGATCGAGGCTGCGGTGGGAAACTCGGCGTTGGTGGGTTTGCCAGTGGGCATCGATGGCGAAAGGGCCGCGACCGCCCCCGCCGCCGCGGGCGCGGGCACATTCCACGACGGCGCGTAACGCGAAACCAGACCGTCATACATCCGCTCGTCCATGTTGGCGACGATCTGATGCGTATCGGTTATCGCCCGGAACGCCGGACATTCCGACAGCGTGCAATGGTCGCGCGTGACCAGTGCCTGGGCCATCAGCCCGTAGCGGTCGCGCTCAACCGCGTGGCGGAGCGCCTGCAACTCGGGTGTCATGTTCCGGTTCGCGGCGGCGACATCACCGGACGCGGTCAGCTGCGTGATCAGGGACGCCGCATACGACACCGCCGCGGCGGCCGATTCCGCCGAGCCGAACAAAGACTTTTCGCACGCCGCCAATACGGTTTCCCCCGCCAGATCATCGATACACGACAGGGCCGGCAGCGAAACATTGATCGTCTGAAGCGATGCGGTCTCCCCGGATGCGCTGCCGCCTCCGGCGCCGGTACCGAAGCCACGGATGGTGGCGGCCACCGCGATGCCGATAGCCAGCAGCGTGATCACCGTCAGCGCACCATTGGCAACCGATTTCTCGGCGCGCAACAGCGTGATGAGAACGATGATCGCGAAGAATCCCGCCGCGGCCAGCGTCAACCAGATCGGAAAGGCCGGCGAACGCCAGAGTTGATCGAGCGATGTAGTCCACGCCCAGTTCATGCGCGATGTCCCTCAACGCCGCATAAAACGCGTTCAGCGAAGTGAATACCGGTTTGCCGGAATCGATCTGCGCAGAATGAACCTGCGAACGGGGCCTTTTGACGGCGGGCGAAATCGAAACCGCTTCGCCCGGTCAAACCCGCGCTCAATCAGGAGATGTCGAGCTGACTTTCCTTGGCCACTCGTTCGAAAGCCTCGGTCGAACTCTTGATCCGGTATTGGCAGTCGTCGCCGTCGGTCGGCAGCAGCCGGATCACCTCGTAGGTGCCGCTGGCGGCCGGACGGGCGACATTGCTGGCTGTGAAATAGACGGTCTCTCCAACGGTAAATTTGTGCTTCAACGCCCTCTCCATCACGCAAGGAACGTCGGCCATATGCTCACGGTCCCGCTGCAAATGGCCAACCGAAAAACCCTGTCGCAAGCTAGCACAGCGCCGGTCTTTTTGGCCAGTTACATCGGGACATAGCAAATGCGCAAATTTTGCAGGTTTTTCAGTGCGATAAACCGAATTCCGGCGGTTTCGGTCGAATCCGCGCCAGGACCGTCCGGAACCACCCTCACCCCCCGTTATGACGATGCCGGAAGGGTCCCGTTGGGGCTCGCGCCGTCCACCGCCTTGGGAAGCTGCTGCGCCAAAACCTTGGAGATTTGGTCCACCGGGATATTGAACCGCGCCGCCAGCTGCTTGACGGTATCGCTACCCAGCACCTGCTGCAATTGCTCGGCCGTGATCGGCAGGTTCTGACCGGTTCCGATCCAGGATTTGACCTGATCGCCGAAGCCCGCCTGCTGCAGCTTGGCGACGATCGCCGAGAGGCCACCCTGGCCGCCATTGCCCATCACCTCACCCAGCACGACCGGGAGTATTGCCCCCTCAAGCTGGCTGAGGGCGCCTTTGAAGGCAGGCGAATCTTCCAACGAATCGAGAATTCCCATGGTCATACCCTTTTGGTCGATGCGCTAAGTCCGTTTCGGATTCAGACCGCTTTCGCAAGCCTCCGTCAAGGCACCCCAGCGGCCAACGGGGCGCAATTCGTGCTCATGCCGTCTCGAACTTTTCAATCACGAGGGTCTCTGCAAGGCCCGCGCTGGTCCATTCCCGAAAGGCCGGCAGCGACATCATCGTGTCCATGTAATGGCGTGCCTCCGGCGCCACCTCGACGGCATAGGTACGAAACCGATGCACCACCGGCGCGAACATGGCGTCCGCACCGCCAAAGGCCCCGAACAGGAAAGGCCCGGATTTTCCATAGCGCTCGCGGCATTCGATCCAGATTTGTTCAATACGCGCGATGTCGGCGCGGGCATCGGCCGACAGCGTGATAGCGCCGACCGGACGATGCAGGTTCATGCCGCATTCGTTGCGCAGCGCTGCAAAGCCCGAATGCATCTCCGCCGAGATCGAACGCGCATGGGCGCGGCTCGTGCGATCCTCCGGCCACAGCCGCGCTTGCGGAAACCGTTCGGCGGCATATTCGATGATGGCGAGAGAATCCCAGATTGTGACGTCGCCATCGAGCAACGCCGGTACCTTGCCCGATTGCGTGAAACCCAAAATCCGCTTCTTGTCCGCGTCGCCGGTATAAAGCGGGATGAAGATTTCCTCGAAGGCGATGTGATTGGCCCTGAGCGCCAGCCACGGCCGCATCGACCATGACGAATAGTTCTTGTTGCCGATGACGAGCTTCAACGTCATGCCAAGATATCCCCCTTAGCTTTTGATACTATAGACATACACGCCTCAATCCCATTTCGGCGCGAAACCGAAATCGGTGAGCCGGCCCTTGGTGCTTCCCATCTGGTAGAGCTGGCGCATGTCGTCGTCGGACAGCACGAAATCGAAAATGTCGATATTTTCCGACAGCCGTTCGATCCGTGACGTCCGCGGGATCGCGGACACATTCTGCTGCACCAGCCAGCGCAGGCAAACCTGCGCGGCGGTCTTGCCGTAGGTCCGCCCGATCCGGGCCAGCGTCTGGTCGTTCTTGATGCGCCCCTTCGCCACCGGACTATAGGCGACCACAGCCATGCGGTGGCGCGCGCAGGCCTCGAGCACCTTGGTCTGGTCGAGATAGGGATGATATTCGACCTGATCGCACGCCAGGGGTTCCGGGCAGGCCGCGACGGCTTCTTCGATCAAGGCCACGGTGAAGTTCGAGACACCGATGTGCCTGGTCATGCCGAGTTTCCTGACATGCGCCAGCGCGCCCAGCGTTTCCGCAAGCGGTACCTGCGGATTTGGCCAGTGCAGCAGCAATAGATCGACTTCGGAAAGCCGAAGCTTTGTCAGGCTTTCCTTGGTGGAGCGTTCCAGGTCGTTCGGCGCGAAGTGGGTGGTCCAGACCTTGGTCGTCACGAACATCTCGTCGCGTCGAACCTTCGAGGCGCGCAGACCATCTCCGACCTCGCGCTCGTTCTCATAGATCTGCGCGGTGTCGATATGGCGATAACCAAGCCGAAGCGCCTGCTCGACCAGACGCGCACAGGCTCGCCCGCGCAGCTCCCAGGTGCCTAACCCGATCGCGGGAATTCTAGCGCCGCTGGCCTCGACGAATTGCATGTTGGGGTTGCTCGAACAAACCGAGCCCATTATGTCCCGCCAACGCGGCGCTGCCAACAATGCAGCGGGCGATCAGACCCGCGCCAAGGCGGCAAACACCGTGTCGGGGGCATGAGCGATCACAGCGAGAAGCGCCCGCGCCGGTCCGCGCGGCGTGCGTTTGCCCTGCTCCCAGTTTCGGATGGTCTCAACCGGCACGCCGAGCCGTGCTGCGAATTCCAGCTGCGTCAGGCGCGCACGCCGGCGAAGATCGCGAACCGCCGGGAGCGGACCTGTCGGTTCGGGCGCGGCCAAAGCTGTTGCCGGCACGAGCGGAAACTCCTGCCCGTCCCGCAACTCGACGATCCGTCCGTCCGCTTTCAGCCGCAAGCGCTGCATGTTCGACCCAGCCTTGGCGCGCGATCCGGGACGCAAAACCGGACCCGACTTCTGCCAATCGCATTGCTGCCATCGTCGACGATGCGCATTAAGGCTTGATTAACGCTACTTCGCGCCAGAGATCGGTCTATTTCAGGCCAAACCACAGCGTCGCGATCCCGAGAAACGAAAAGAAGCCGACCACGTCGGTGACCGTGGTGACAAAGGTGCCCGATGCCACCGCCGGGTCAGCCCGCACCCGCTCCAGCACCATCGGAATCAGGATGCCGCCGAGCGCGCCGGCCACCAGATTGCACAACATCGCAAGGCCGATGACGACACCGAGCGCCGGAATCTTGAACCAGGCCACGGCGGCGATGCCGGTGATAACCGCAAATGCCAGACCGTTGACGAAGCCGACCAGGCCCTCGCGCATCACGAGGCGGAACGCGTTGCTGGAGCCGAGCTCCCGGGTTGCCAGGGCACGCACCGCGACCGTCATGGTCTGGGTTGCGGCGTTGCCGCCCTGGCTGGCGACGATCGGCGCCAGCACCGCCAGCGCCACCATCTGTTCGAGCTGGCCTTCGAACAGGCCGAGCACCGAGGAGGCCAGAAAGGCGGTGGCGAGATTGACCAGCAACCAGTTGAAGCGGCCCCTGGCGATAGTCCAGACATTGTCGGACAATTCTTCGTCGCTGGTAACACCGCCCAGCGCCTTCAGGTCCTCGTCGGCCTCCTCTTCGATTACGTCGACCACGTCGTCGATGGTGATGACGCCGACGAGCCGATTTGCGGTATCGACTACGGGAGCTGCGACAAGATTGTATTTGCCGAACAGCCGCGCCACTTCGCCCTGGTCGTCCAGGACCGAAACACGGCGGCGGTCTTCGTCGATCAGATTGGCCAGCGGCACCGGCCTGCGCGCTCGCAGCAGCGCATCAAGGGGGATCGCGCCGTGCCAGTGCTGCGCATGATCGACCGCATGGATTTCGTAAAACCGGTCCGGCAAATCCGGCGTATCGCGCATGTAGTCGATTGCCTGCCCCGCGTTCCAGCCCTGCGGCACGGCGATGAACTCGGTCTGCATCCGCCGCCCGGCGGAATTTTCCGGATATTCCAGGCTGCGTTCCAGCGCATCACGCTCCGACGGCGGCAACTTTTCGAGGATCTCTTCCTGGTCCTCTTCGTCGAGACCTTCCAGCAACTCGACAGCATCGTCGGATTCCAGTTCGCGAACGCCGTCGGCGACCGTCTCCGGTTCAAGTTCCTCAAGGATTTCCTCGCGGACGGTGTCGTCGACTTCGTTGAGTGCCGAGAAATCGAAATCCGCGCCGGTGAGTTCCACCAGCGTGACCCGGTCGTCGGGCTCGAGCGCGGCGATCAAATCGCCGAGATCGGCCTCATGGAGTTCCGCCACAATCGCACGCAGCGACGACGTATCGGCGGCATGGATCGCCCGCGAGATGGCCTCGACAAATTCGTGGCGAATTTCGCCATTTTCGTCACGCATCGGGAGACGGTCGAGCAGCGGCGCACCGGCGGGTTGGGCCACGTCCAAATCTTCGGCCATGCCGCGCCTCGCCGGTTTGACAGGATTGCTGAACTCGTCTGAGCTGGTGCTTCAGGCATTACCCAATAGGCAACGCCAAGCGCAATGATAAACAAGCACGCGCAAAAACCGACCCTGACGTTCGCGAACGTGCTGGCGGCCATCCTTGTCGCCTTGATGGGATGGACGGCGACGGCCCACGCGGCGGATTGTCCGCGCGAGGGGACGCTCGGCACCTCACGCGTTCTCGCCGTCGATGCTGCGACCACGCCGCGGGTCGGATCGAAGAGCTTTCCGCAAACGCTGCCGCTCGCCGACCACGAGGTCGTGCTGACGTTCGATGACGGCCCCTGGCCTGCCACGACGCCGCTAGTGCTGGCAGCATTGGCCCATGAGTGCGTCCGGGCAACGTTCTTTCTGATCGGCAAGACCGCATCGGAGCACCCGGGCCTGGTGCGAAGGATCGCAGCCGAGGGCCATACCATCGGACACCACACCTGGCGGCATCCCAGCCTGAAGCGAATGACGCTGAGTGCGGCCACCGAGGAGATCGACCGAGGCATCGCCGCGGATGAAATGGCGCTTAACGGCGTGGCCACCCGGGTTCCGAGCACGCCGTTCTTTCGTTTTCCCGGCTTTGAAAGCACGCCGGCCATCCTTGACCTGCTGCAATCACGCGGCATCGTCGTGTTCGGCGCCGACCTCTGGGCCAGTGACTGGAATCCGATGACGCCGGCGCAGGAATTGAAGCTGATCACCGATCGGCTCAACACCGCTGGCAAAGGGATTATCCTGCTGCACGACCCCAAAGCGCGAACCGCGGCCATGCTGCCGGCTTTTTTGCGCTATCTCAAGGACAATCACTATCGTGTGGTACACGTTGTGCCAAAGGCGCACGACCTTGTTACGGCCACGCCCGGCGCCAATGCTGGCCGTTGAACCCAAAATCAGGTGCAGAAGTCAAACGATTAAGGCCTCGTTCATGGCGCGCTGTGTAATTATACTTTCGCGAACGGGAATTAAACGGTGTTTCATGACGGGTAGTGTGCTGGCTGGTGTTCGAACGCGGCAATGGGTCGTTTTGTGCCTCGGACTGCTCGTCGGCATCATCCCGCAGGTGGCATCGGCCGCCGATTGTCCCGGCCATCCTGGTGCCCTCGGCACCTCACGAACGCTGGTGGTCGATCCCCGGGAGCATCCTCGCATCGGCACCATGCAATATCCCGAAACGCTGCCGCTGGAAGATCACGAGGTGGTATTGACGTTCGACGACGGACCGCTGCCGCATAACAGTAATCAGATTCTGGAAATTCTTGCCTCGGAATGCGTCAAGGCGACGTTCTTTGAGATCGGCCGCATGGCCCGGGCCTATCCGGAAGGCGTCCGCAAGCTCCGCGACGCCGGGCATTCTATCGGCACCCACAGCGAGAATCATCCACTGAGCATGAATCGAATGCCGATCGAGCGCGCCCGGCAGGAGATCGATGACGGAATCGCATCTGTCAAGGCAGCCCTCGGGGATGACAAGGCACTTGCCCCGTTCTTTCGTATCCCCGGCCTGTTGCGTGCCGAAGGCGTCGAAGACTACCTCGCCTCGCAGGGCATCCAGACCTGGAGCGCCGATTTCCCGGCCGACGACTGGCGGCATATTCCGTCATCGCGGGTGTACGATCTGGCAATCAAGCGGATTGAGGCGAAGGGGAAAGGCATTCTGCTGCTGCACGATATCCAGGCGCGCACGGTGGCCGCGTTGCCGAGAATTCTGCAGGAGCTGAAGGCGCGAGGCTATCGCATCGTCCATGTGGTGCCGGCAACACCGGAGCTGCCGGCGACGCCGACCGAGCCGCAGCAATGGCAATTGCATCCGACGTCTGAAAACGTGGCGATTTCGCACTGGCCAAAGGTTCGTAATTTCGTTTTCACCCAGACCGACACGCTTCCCGCGCCCTCGCTGTCCGATCTGGATTGGCGTGGCGGACGGTCGATGGCGCTTGCCGACGAGCGGTTCGATGTCGCCGGACGGCATCCGCGCGGCGTCCCGCAGCAGGCGCCCTGGCCCCAGCCATCGCCGCTCGCGCCGGGCAGCGACGCCATCGCCCTGCCCGTACCGGCGGAGGGCATTTTCAAGATACAGGAAAACCCGCGTGCGACGGCGCAGTCGCTGCTTCCGTTCGCACATCATGCGGAGCAAACCGTCGCGACGCTGAGCCAAAGGGATGGCATCGCGAGACTGATCGCTGCCAACCCCGGCGGGATCCGGGGCAAACACCATCTCGGAGGAGCCCGGAGGCCCGGCGCGTCCAAGATGGCCGGCCGAGCCACCCGCAACGCAGCGGGTGCCCATCCGGGCACGCTGAGACATCTGGTCCAGGTCAAGAAGAGAAACGTGTGACAGCTTAGTCGGTCACGATCTTGGACACGCACAGCAGCACGACCAGGGCAAGAAACAGCAGATCGATATAGGACTTCATTTCACCGTCACGACGCAGGAAGAGATGCTCAGCACGCTGTCGAACATCCTCGACATCCTGACCATGGCGGTCGCTGCGCTCGGCAGCATCTCGTTGCTGGTCGGCTCGGTCGGCATCGTCACCATCATGACCATCGCCGTGGCCGAGCGAACCCAC
>JAJYAH010000795.1 GCA_021779635.1 Pseudomonadota bacterium
CCATCGACCGGAACAGGTGGTCGTCATCCACCGGAAACGGTGGTCGCCTTCAACCGGAAACCCTGGTCGCCATGGACCGGCGCGCGCAGCCACGATCCCGGATCGCGTCAGAGGTGTGGAGAATGAAGCTTCCATCGTTAGCGATCGGCCCACCAACCCGTGACCTCGTTCCGACAAATCGAAGCCAATCGGCGCAACGCGCTCCGAAGTACCGGTCCGATCACCGAAGACGGCAAACGCCGGTCGCGCCAAAACGCCATCCGCCACGGATTGTCCGCTGAAACCGTCGTCGAGATCGTCGAGGATATTGATGATTACCGAGGTTTCGAGGCGGCCATCATCGCAGACTACGACGCTCGGACCGCGGTCGAGAGGGAACTGGTGCTCCGCCTGGCATCGCTGTTATGGCGCCTACGCCGCGCCACCATGATTGAGACCGAACTGCTCAGGATCCAGGCAGAGGTCTTGCGAGATCGTAGATCAGGCCATCTGGCCTCAGTGCATTATTGGGACACAGATATCCGACATCTCGGACGAAGCGTGAACACGCGGTCCGAGTAGCAACGGAGCAGGATTACTAGGTAAGGGCGTCAGCCAGTGCGCATGGCGCGCCGATGCAACTCGGAGCGCTTACGCTCTCCAACCGGGACCGCAGCACCCCGATCACCGGACACGATCAGAACGAGGGTGGGATTCCAGCAATGGGCCACACGGTGCAAGCTCCGCCTTGCTTCTGCTGCTGAAGGATAGACGGACGCCCTACGGGCTCCCGATCTGCTTGCGGATGGCGGTTGCGGAGATTGCCTCGGCGGCGGCGTCGAGCTCCAGCCGCTCGACCGCATAGCCGACGTCGCGGCCGTAGAACACATGGGTGATGTTGGGCAGCGGCACCACGACGAAACGGCCGGCATGAACCCTGAGGCCTGCCTCGATGCGGCCCTTCACGTCGAAGAACGACAGCGGGTTCTTGTCGTCGACGCCGTGCGTGTCGCGCACCGCGATACACACCCGGCCGACGCGCGCGATGGCCGCCTCGATGAGCGCGCGGTGACCGTCATGGAAGGGCTGGTAGCGGCCGATCAGAAGCGCCGTCGGCCGCTGCGGGTCGAACGTTGGCCGCAGGATCGACAACACTTTTTCCGTCCAGTGGGGGCTGCCCTCCGACGTCACGCGCATGTCGACGCCCTCCGGCGGTACGAACATCGCGTTGGCGTCGGCGAACCGACCTTCGCGGATGCGGTCGACCCAGACCGTGAACGCCGGGCCGAAGGCGGCGCTCGTCTCCGGCGTCGGGCAGATGAAATCGGCGATCGCGGTGCCGCACGTCTCCCCCACGCGGTCGCACATCCAGCCCATGCGGCGGGCGTGCTCGATGCGGTCATCTCGGTTGAAGTCGAGATCACGGTTAATGTTGGCGCGCACTTCGTCGGCGTTGAACAGGGCCCGTTGAGGAGCGGCGCCAGCTCGCGCTCGAGCGTCGTCTTGCCCGCGCCCGGCAGGCCCAAGATCAGGATCTTCCGGTTCATGAGTTGTCCTCGGACGGGCATCCGCTGCCGACCCCGGTTCGGTACTCCGGCCAAAGATTGAGGTACTGAGCCTCCGCCTGTTGAATCCGCGTCACCAGTGCGTCGGTTAGGTGGCTCCTGTCCGACGAGGCTGGGCAAGAACCCTCGAATTAGCTAACCAGAGCGAGTTTGGTTCGGCTAGTTGGAAGTTGTGGGCACTTGGGGTCTTGAGGGCCCGAGAACGCGCTGGATGCATCGCAAGGTGACTGTGAGTGCGTATTCGAGCAACAGAAGCATCGCCGCCATGCAGGCGACAAATCGCTTGAGCCCGAGGATGTTGAGCACGCGGGTGAAGTTGTAGCAGAGCGCCATCAGGCTCCATTCGCCGCGAACCTTGTCGAAGCCGCGAACGAGAAAGTGCTGGTACCCGGCACGGCATTTGAGTGTCCCAAAGGGGTGCTCGACGATGGCGGAACGGCGGCGCGTCAATTTGGCTGCCTCCTCGCTTTCCATTCTCGCGCGGTGACGTTCGAGAACATCCTCGTGTTCCCAGCGAGCGATGCTTCGGTAAGATGCCTTCGGGGCAAGACACTTCGCTCTTAGTGGACATGCTGCGCAGGTCGCCTTGCGACCCAGGTAGCGGACCTCGACGCGGCCGCTCGCATTCTTCCAGCGCCCCTCCGTCGGACGCAGCAGTTCGCCGGCCGGGCACCGGTAGGCGTTGGCCGCAGCGTCGTAGCGGAAGTCCTTGCGGCTGAAGCGGCCCTCCTTCTCGAGCTTGCCGTTGCCCTCGTGCAGCGGCACATAGGCTGTGATGCCGTCATCCTCGCAGGCCTTCAGGTCCTCGCTGTTGTAATAGCCGGTATCCGCCGTCACCTGCAGGGTCTCTACGTCGAGAACCTCTTTGGCCGCCTTTGCCATCTCATGAAGATGCCCCGTGTCGTTGCGGTTGACGACGTCGCTGGCAACGATGAGCATGTGCCGATCGTCGACGACGTTCTGCACGTTGTAGCCTGCAATGGTCTGGTCGCCCTTGCTCAGAAGCCTGGCGTCGGGATCGGTCTTCGAGAGCTGCCCCTGGTCACCTGTCTCCAGGTTCTTGAGGTCGGTTTGCGCGCGTTCGCGCCGGGCCATCAGCTCCTTCATCTTCTCGCCGACATCGCCCTTGCCGCCATCCGCAGGACCTTTGCTTCGCTGCTTGGCCTCTTCCGCATCGTTGGCTTCGAGGGCCTTGCCGTAAGCCTCGATCTCCTTGTCCAGCTCGGCGATCTGTTTGGTCAGCTTCCTCTGCGTGAAGATGCTCCCTTTGCTGGCATTGCCGTGAAACAAGGCGCCGTCAACCGCGACAAGAGTTCCGCCGACCAGCCCGAGCTCGCGAATGAGCAGCACGAAGCTGCGGTTCGCCGCCTTTAGCGCCTCCCAGTTCTCCTTGCGGAAGTTGGCGATCGTTCGATACCCGGGCTTCAGATCCTTCAGCAGCCAGATCAGCTCCAGATTGCGGCACGCTTCCCGCTCCAGCCGACGCGACGACCTGACCTGGTTGATGTAGCCGTAAAGATAGAGCTTCAACAGATCGGCCGGATCGTAGGGCGGCTGCCCCGCTTCATCCGCGCCACGATCCGCATGACGGAAACCCAGCTTGGCAAGGTCGAGGCCGCCAACGAAGCTCTCGATCGCGCGGACTGGACTGTCTGACCCAACATAGTCCTCGATCCGGGGAGGAAGAAGACTGGCTTGCTCCCGGCTCTCGCCGGTCTTGAATGTGCGATTCGTCATGAACAGAATCGTACATCAATTCTCGAAAAAGCCGAGTTCTTGCCCAGTCTCGCCGCATCATACGGCTGACCATGACCGTTATTCAGCGGTTGGCCTCCTGGCATATTGAGGGGTCGCACCGCAGGACGCTTTGCGATTTCTGCGGTCTGCGCACGGTGGCATCCCATTGTGCCGAGAAATTGAGCAAGATCCTCTCCTAGCTGTTCGGTGTGCAGCATCGTCACATCATGAATATGCTCGCGCATCGATTTCACGCCGCGGCCAGCGAGGTCCTGCAGAGCTCCAACTGGATTGCGGCAGGCGTACTCGATCGTCGAAATCAGAAGCTGCCCCATGGGCATGCGAGAGGCGAGTTCTTTGATCGACTGGGGCAGAATTCGGCATTGTATGTCTAGGAGCCCGTCCAGATAGGCGTTACGACGGGCATTTA
>JAJYAH010000072.1 GCA_021779635.1 Pseudomonadota bacterium
TGCGCTGCAAACAGGAGTTCTCCACCAAGAAAGGTTAAAAAGTCGCACCGGGTTTCGAACCCTCAGGTCTTTGCGGGCGTCCTATTTCCAGATCGTCAGTGGAGACGTCACATGAGCGTCATCAGCTACGTGATCGCCCTCATTTTGCTTCTGACCGGGCCCTCTTTGGCGGGCTCGCCCGACGGCGACCAGCCGGGAATCGGAACCTTCAGCTATTACGGAACTCCGGTTCTGGTTCCTGCACCCAAGATTGTGGCTGCACTCGGCCGTTGAACGTCTGGCCCAATGAACGATAGGGGCTGCTTAAGGACCTCCCCCGGACCGTTCGGTTAATTGCATTGAACTGAAATCATTGAATTTTTGGAAGATTGTTTCGTCCGGCCGCGGCGACGAAACCATTTAGCCGCACGACGAAACCATTTCCCGCTTTCGGCGTAGACGTCCGGAAACACCGGTTGGTTATCAACCCAATAACAAAAACGGCGGACCGCGCCGGCCAAAACCGGAGACAGTCAAATGCGAACCCTCAGCGTCATCCTCGCCTTCGCCTTCGTATTGGGTGGCCCGTCCATGGCCGGATCGTCCGACGGCAGCCTGGCGGGCATCGGTACCTTTGCCTATAACGGCTCGCCGATCGCCATTTCGGCTCCCCAAGCCGTGCTTGTTGCATCCCGCTAGGCCGCCGGACCGTCCCGCGATGAAAATTGCCGGAAAGGCGCGCATGTTTTTTCTCACCACCTCAGTCGCGGCGGTTGGGTTTGTGATTATGGGGAACTCGGCGCAGGCCCAGGTCCGCCTGCCGACCAAGTTGCCCGATCCCCGTGCAGAATTCGTGCGCCTGTGCGCTCCCCATATGATGGGACGCTGGGCGCATCCTGAAGCCGTATGCGGCTGCCTGCATGACCATGCCGCCGCCGCTGTTGAAGACCGCGACCTTCGCGAGGCCTTGCTGCGCGGCATCAGCGAGACCGGCGTGCCCAGCATTGAGACGGATTGGGTGCCCCCAGCGAAACGCTCCGAGATCGGCGCCACGTTCACGAAGATCGCAAAGCCGACCTTGCAATGCATGTTCGAGCCGGCGACTTAGGCTCGCCTCCTTAAAGCTTTCAAGCTCCAGATCCGGGGTGCCGGCCGACGGCGACGCCGCCGGCGTTTTGCTGCGATTGCCTGCTGGCGGCCGGATGGCGTCGCGATTACCGTCCGCCGTCGAACAGAACAGGGGAAACCATGACGGCCATTCACCGCGACGACCGCCTCAAGGGCAAGACCGCCATCGTCACCGGCGCGGGATCGCGTGCCGAGGGCATCGGCAATGGCCGCGCCACCGCGGTCATTCTGGCACGGCATGGCGCGCGCGTGACGCTGGTCGACACCACGGCGTCATGGGCGGAAGAGACCAAGCGGCTGATCGACGCCGAAGGCGGTACGGCACAAATCGTCGAGGGCGACGTCAGCGTTCCCGCCCGCTGTCAATCGATCGTCTCGCGTACCATTGACGCATGGGGCAGGCTCGACATTCTGGTCAACAATGTCGGCATTACCGGCCCGCGCGGCAACGCCGTCGAGGTCGATGTCGAGGCATGGGACAGTGCGATGCGTGTCAACGTTGCCTCGATGATGCTGATGGCGAAATTCGCGATTCCTGAAATGATCAGGAGCGGCGGCGGATCGATCATCAATCTGAGTTCAGTGGCGGGCTTGTTGGGCGGCCATCCAAGTCTGCTCTATCCGACATCGAAAGGCGCCATCGTGAGTTTGACACGCGCGATGGCGGCGCATCATGGCCGCGACGGTATCCGCGTCAATTGTATTGCGCCGGGCACAGTCTACACGCCGATGGTGGCGTCGCGCGGCATGACACCGGAGATGCGCAAGGCGCGCAGCGAGCGCACGCTGCTCGGCACCGAGGGCACCGGCTGGGACATTGGCTACGGCGCGCTGTTTCTCGCCAGCGATGAGTCACGCTGGATCACCGGCATCACCTTGCCGATCGATGGCGGTGCGACCGCGGGCAGCGCGGGCTCGCCGGTGCCGCCGAGCGAACCCGCGAAGGGCTGAAAGCCCGCTTCACGGCCGTGCTACGGTGCGGGCACATTTATTTTATCTTGGGTCCCAATCGCGGAATGCATTTTCGGGTATGAACGACGCCCGTTGCGACCATCTTGGCGCCGGAGACTTCCTTGATCTGGCCGGCGGGGCAGGTGCCGTCATCGACCTTGATGCGCTGACCGAGCCGTAAATTGACAATATCCTGCTCCCGCGCCACCTGCTCCGCGATGGCGTAGGGTGCAAGCAAGAACACTGCGATGCCGCCGAGCAGCAGAATCGACACAAGCCTGACGCGCGAAGTCTTCGTCATCGGTTGAACGGTCTCACTTGTCCTGTAGTACCCCGCCGCTCGGTCCGACATTGGTCTGCTGGCGTTTCCGCGGGTTGACGGAGTGTATTGGCGCGGGAGCGATTCTGAAAGCGATCCAGGCGCACGATCCGCCAAAGCGGGTCTCTGGTGTGTGCCCGAGGATACCAGCGGTTTGGCGATCACGCGCTCCCCGACTGGACTCCGGGACAAACAACGTCGCGCGTCCGGCAAAGCCCGCTCGCATTTTTGCCGATCGCAGCCCTGCGCGTTCCGACAAAGTATGATTTGATCGGGACGGCGCCTCTTCGCGGGGCGGTAAACAACAGGAAAAGCGACGCCATGAATGCCATCGATACCAAGAAAAAAATCCTCGATGCCGTCGATGCCGGCTTCGACGCCCAGCTTGCCACGACAAGGGATTTCGTCGCGATTCCCTCTACCCGTGGCGCGGAGGGGCCGTGCCAGGACATGATGGCCGACCTCTTGCGTCGGCGCGGCTACGAGGTCGACGACTGGCATATCGACGTCAACGATCTGAAAGACCTGCGCGGTTTTGGTCCGATCGAGCATGATTTCTCGAAAGCGCGCACGGTGGTCGGCACCTACCGGCCTGCGACCAATGCCGGAAAATCGCTGATCTTGCAGGGACATTGCGACGTGGTCCCGGCCGGTCCGCTTGAGATGTGGGAGACGCCACCGTTTTCGCCCGTCGTCAAGGACGGCAAGATGTATGGCCGCGGCGCCTGCGACATGAAATCCGGCACCATCGGTGCGCTTTATGCGCTCGACGCCATCATGGCCGCGGGCCTCAAGCCGACCGCGCGGATTCATTTTCAATCCGTGATCGAGGAGGAGAGCACCGGCGTCGGTGCGCTCTCGACCTTGCAGCGCGGCTATCGTGCCGATTGCTGTTTCATCCCCGAGCCGACGTCCGGCAACATGGTCCGCTCGCAAGTCGGCGTGATCTGGTTCCGGCTAAAGGTCCGCGGCTTTCCCGTGCACGTGTTCGAGGCTGGTTCGGGCTCCAACGCGATCACGGCCGCCTACCATCTGATCCAGGCACTGGAAAAGCTTGAAGCCGAGTGGAACGCGCGCGCAAAAAGCGACCGCCATTTTGCGGAATTGACGCATCCGATCAACTTCAATCCCGGCATTATCAAGGGCGGCGATTGGGCCTCCAGCGTGCCGGCGTGGTGCGATGTCGACTGCCGGATCGCGATCCTGCCGGGCTGGTCGGTCGCCGACTGCCAGGCCGAGATTCTGGCTTGCGTCTCCAACGCCGCGCGCGATCATCGCTTCCTCTCCAACAATCCGCCCAGCGTGGAATGGTCCGGATTTTTGTCGGAGGGATATGAACTGAAGGATTCGGCCGAAGCGGAAGCGGCATTTGGCAAGGCCTATAGCGCGGTCTATGGCGGCGCCGTTTCCGACCTCGTGTTCACGGCGCTCACCGACACGCGATTCTACGGGTTGAACTACAACATTCCGAGTCTGTGTTTCGGCGCCAGCGGTGCCGCGATGCACGGCTTCAACGAATATGTCGATCTCGATTCGTTGCGGAAATCGACCAAGGCGACCGCGCTGTTCATCGCGGAATGGTGCGGCGTGGAGGCGCTGTAGGTTATCTCGTCCCGGACGTGGTGCAGCGCTCCGGCGCTGCGCCGCATCCGGTGAACGTTCAGCCAGCGGGCCCCAATGCCGCGACAATCGCATCCAGCGCGTCGGCGAGCCCGGCAGACCTTTGGTTTGGGCGAGCGCCGCGCGATCGACGCTAATCCGGCAAGCCGCTTCTCATACGTGGTTGCGAGTTGATCGGCTCGCTCCGCTGCGCCGATAAGCGCGCCGAGGGTGCGGATCATCACCAGGATGCCCGCGACTCACGCCGGCTTCAAAAGCCATTGCCGGGCTTGACGTCGCAGGTAATCGCTTCAAGAACATTTGAGGGGGATATAACCGTCATTCCGCGCCCATCGGGATATGAACCCGGGATGACGCGACCGATAAAGCTGGGAGAGATGCCGACCATGACGCCGCTTGAGAGGATCAATGCAATGAAAATGCCGTTTGCCGAGTTGAAGGGGGTGGCATTCACTGAAGCCGGAAAGGATCGTGTGGTTGCGCGGATGCTGGTACGGCCGGATCTCTGCACGCTCGGACATACGATTCACGGTGGCGCCATCATGGCGCTTGCGGATTCGGTTGGCGCCGCGGCGACCGTGATCAATCTGCCCGACGATGCGAAGGGCACCACCACAATCGAAAGCAACACCAATTTCATCGGCGGCGCGAAAGAGGGCGCCACCGTGATCGCGACCGCGACGCCAGTGCATCGTGGCCGTCGCACCCAGGTCTGGCAAACGCGGCTGGAGACCGAAGAGGGCAAATTGGTCGCGGTGGTGACCCAGACCCAGATGGTGCTCTGACCAGCCTATCGTTAAGGATTCGTTAATGAAAATCGCGGTTTATGCCGCTAATTAAGGCGGAAGCAGCCTTGCTTTTTATGGTGCGACGCACAATATCTCTGGTCTAGGGATTCGACGCCTCCTCGAGGGCTATCCAAGAGGAGTTATGAGATGCGCCACGACGATATTAGCCGTTCGATGTCCGCCAGAGGCAGCGTGCGAACCCTGAGCCAGCAGGAAGAACTGCCGCTGCTGCGCGACCACTTGTTACGGCTTGATCCGACGAGCCGCCATGATCGCTTCCACGGCTTTATGGATGACAGCTTCATCGAACGCTATGCTGCGAAATGCGCTGGCGACGGCACGGTCATCATCGCCTATCTCGAGGACGGCGTGGTGCGCGGCGCGGCGGAACTCCATCCGCCCGAGCAATCAGGGGATTCGTTACCGGAGATCGCCTTCAGCGTGGAGGCAAGCGTGCGACGGCGAGGCGTCGGCAGCATCCTGTTCAGAAAGCTGATCGCGGAAGCGCGATTGAAGGGCTACCGCAGCCTGCGCGTCACCACCGGGGCGCAGAACCATGCGATGCGGGCGCTTGCCAACAAATTCGGTGCGCATCTGACGTTCCGTTACGGCGAATCCACCGGAAGCATCGATTTAGAGCGGCAGCCCCAACTCGAACCTGCAAGATTCGAAATCGTAACACCGGCCGAGGCCTGGCGCGCAATGGCCAATTTCAACCGCGCCTATTGGAAGCTGCTGTTTCGAATGTACGGTTGGGGGCGAACAGCCTGACCAGAGGCGTCCGCACTCCGCCATTCGTTGATCTCTGATCGTGCGAATGGCTCAGCCGGCGCCGCCTTGAGCGCGCGTCAGGTCCCGGTGCGCTTGTCGTTGCCGAACTTCCTGATCACACGGCGCTCGACCACGACCGAGCGCTGCGCGCCTTGCTCGCCGGCAATCACCCGCGTCGAAGAGCGAGCGGATAGACGTCCGGCTTTCTTGACTTCAGCGGTGACGGATTCGATCGGCAGTCCCATCAGCGAAGCGGCGATCTCGGCCTGCGCCGCCTGATCGTCGGTGATCCCGATTGCGGCGAAGATCGCTTCATCCAGTGTCGGTGGATCGCGCCGGACGCGCCGTGGCCCGTACTTGGTATTCCAATCTTCGCTCATGGTGTCTCTCGTTTGATCTCCGGATACCTAGGGCGCTATATGTTGCATTGCAATATGAAAATCGTATGGCAATCCAGCCATGCATTCTTGATTCAAAGATTTTCCAGTTTGGTGGCGTCGTAGAGCTGAATGGTTGTGGCGGCCGCTCCCAGCGGCTGCAGGCAGGGCGCGGACGAAGTCGCGCGAGGCCGGCACGGCGAAATGCGCCAGCAGCGCGGCCCGATCGGCCCATTGCTCGATGAACACCAGCCGCATCGGATCCTCGCAATCGACATGCACCGCGTGCGAGATGCATCCAGGCTCGTTACGCGAGCGATGCACATGCTGCAGGCTCAACTGGCGAACCCCATTGAAGGTTTCTTCTCGAGCCGTCACGCTACCGGTCACCACAATCATCTTTTCCCCCCAGCGTTTTCTCGACATCGTTATCGTCATCACGGAAGTGAATCGGCGGCGCCAGCCAAATCCACCGGTGTTTGCGGCCACCGCTTCAACGCGGCATGTCCGGCATCGGTCAGGACATAAACCCCGCGTTCGGCGCGATCGAACCAGCCATAGACGTTGTGCCGCAGGATTTTCTGGGCGTCCGGTATGTCGGGCCGCAGCTCTCGCACGCGCCGCGGCCCCCGTGACAGCGCTGATGCGCAGGCCAGCGCCTGCTGGCGATAGGCGGTCATGATCGGGGCCCGGGTGCTTCCGCCCATGGCCGGGTCGCCCTTGCGGCGCCGATGCTCCGCAATCAGGCGGGCGCGTTTCTTTGGATTGCGGCGCGGGCTTGTCGTGGGCGGTTCGACGATCACCTCCACATTGCCGGTATTGGTGACCGCCAGCATGCCAAAGCCGAGCCGGCGGCACAGATTCCGATAGCGCGCGTCGCTCTCGCGCCCCTTGCCGCGGATCGACATCCTGGCGGCAAGCCAGACCTCGTCACAGGCGCCAGCGCGGTCGACCGCCTGCAGCAACAGCTCAAGATTAAAGGAAAGCTTCAGCTCACCGACCACTACGATCGGTGGTTCGTCGCCGCTGAGCGCCACAAGGTCGCAGCCGCCGACTTCACCCTTGACCGTGAAGCCGAGGCTTTCGAGGAAGCGCTTGACGGGCAGATAAAGGGCAGTTTCCACGGTGTCTCCGGTGTCGTGGCTGCGACTCAGTGTCCGAGTCTAACCCGAATTGCCGCACGGAATTTGATCAAACGGCGCCGGAACGGCTATCGTACGGCCGGGACGAGACGGCGCGACACGCATTATGATCAGGAATGGACTCTACCACATCGTGATCGAGATGCTCGACGGCATCGAGGGTGGCAATCAAGGCGTCATGGTCGTGCGCGATGGCACATTGCGTGGTGGCGACTCGTTTTTTTATGCGTTCGGCACCTATACCTGCGCAAACGGCAAATGGAAGGGCGAAGTGACCAACCAGGAACATTCGCCGACTTTTGGGGCCCGGCCGGTATGGGAGCGCAAGGTCGTGACCATCGGATTTTCCGGAACCTATGACGATGTCTCCGCGGAGACGGACGGCATGGCGCTCGCCGGCAAGCAGAGCATCCGGTTCAAATCGAAGCTGCGTCTGCTGGTTCCGGACTGAATGCGGGCGGACGCGCGACGCTATACCCGCCCGCTCACCGGTAGCAGCGCGCCGGTGATGGCGCTGGCGGCATCGCTGGCGAGAAACAGGATCACCTCGGCCAGTTCTTCCGGTGTCACCCATTTTTTGAAATCGGCCTTGGGCATACTGGCGCGGTTGGCCGGCGTGTCGATGGTCGAGGGCAGTACGGCGTTGACGGTGATCCGGCCCTTCCATTCGGCAGCGAGCGCCTCGGTGAGCCGATGCACTCCCGCTTTGGATGCGGCATAGGCGCCCATGCCGGCGCCCGCCTGCAGCGCGCCCATCGCGCCGATATTGACGAT
The DNA here is from genome assembly GCA_021779635.1 of Pseudomonadota bacterium. The sequence continues at coordinate 7,850 of JAJYAH010000072.1, forward strand.
TCGTCCGGCGTTGGAAGCGGCCAGATGCGGAATAGCCGATTGCGAGGCATTCAGCGCGGTAAGCACGTTGAGCGCATACATGCGCTGCCAGGTTTTTGGATCGCCTTCGGCGATCGCCTCGAACGCAAAGCCGCCGGCAATATTGATCAGCGCATCGAGCCCGCCGAACCGCGTCGCGGCGGCGTCGATCGCCTTTTTGGCCTCGGCCGGATCCGAAAGATCGACGCCGCCGAATTCAATCCGGTTGGGCGTCGCCGGAATCTGCGATGCCGCGTGATCGATGCCGGCCACCCGGGCGCCGCGGGCCTGCGCCACCGTCGCGACCACTTTGCCGAGCGCACCCGAGGCGCCGGTCACGACGATTACTTTTCCGTTCATTATGGCGTCTCCGGCCAGGGCAGATGAGGGGATTTCACAGTACCGCCGCGCGAAATTGAATTGCAATGCCGTGGTGGGCAAAGATCCGGCCAGCCGCCGCGGCGCAAGGATCGCTAAAATTTGCCGGAGTTTTGTAAGCGGAATGCAGAGCATCCCGGTTACACTTTCGCGTTCGTTCCACTCAAGGGCTGGGAAGCATCATGAGATACCTACCTGATCACGGTTTACCGCTGGTTCAGCTTAAGGAGCAGCGGCGGGATTTGATTGTCGCGCTGCAAAACCGCAACGGCCCGGTCAGCGGCTGGGAATTGATGCAGATTGCCGCAGTTCAACAGGCCATCTCGGCATTCGAGGATGTCATCGCGGACCTCGATGCAGAAATGGAGGCAGCGGCGTAAGGCGGTTTGTCCTGTTTCCGGTCGCCGTGACGTGGGGTATCAGGGTTCCAAATAGCAAGCTTCCAGCGCGGCGCGCTCGCGCGGTCCAACGCCGAGTCCTTCCCGGAAATAGCTTTCGAGATCGCCGTAGTCGGCGCCGATGACCTCGAATGAGGCCGCGAGGAAAGATGCTTCCACCGATGCGAGCACCCGCGTGACCGCCTCCGGCAGATCGGTGACGGAGGAGGGATCGCGTCGATAGAAGCGGTTGGTCAGCAGATAATCCTGCGAGATCAGATCGTCCGGCACGCCGAGCGCGTGCAAGATCAGCGCGCAGGCAAAACCGGTGCGATCCTTGCCGGCGGTGCAATGAATCACCAGCGGGGCATGATCCTCAAGCAAGCGAGTAAACAGCGCGCGGAATCTCGGCGTGTTTTGCCGCACATAGCTACGGTAGGAATTGCGCATGGCATCTGCCGCTTCGGCCGATGACAGTGGCGAGCCGGCGTCGAGCAGCGCCCGCAACTCGCCGACCACCGTCGGCTCGATCGGCAGCGAATGAACCGCGATTTTCTCAAGCGCGCAGATCGCCGTTGTGCGCTCCTCGGTGCCGCGAAGATCGAACGCGCTCTTCAGGCCGAGGCCGCGCAGCACTTCGACATCGGCCTCGGTGAGATGGCCGAGATGGTTGGAACGGAAAATCTGCCGCCAGCGGACGGCGCGGCCATCCTTGCCGGGATAGCCGCCCAGATCGCGGAAATTGCTGGCGCCGGCGAGATTGAAGTGGCGGGCGGGGGATTCTTGCATCAGCTCAGCATAAGCCACGCTGTGCGGCAGATAAATGACTTACAGCTGGATTGGATCGCGCTGGGCCGCTGGGCAGATATGAAAAAGGGCCGAAACGTTTTGTTTCGACCCTTTTTTCCGCTTTTGATGTCGCACCAAAGTCCGCATCGACAACACGCGTGCGATCGGCATCAGCACTCCCGCACCGGCTTGGACTCCTGGATGGCCGCCTCGTGATACCAGGCGTCACCGGACACCGTTTCGCTGACGCGCGAAGCAAGATCGATTGATGCCTTGGTCTCGTCGGGGCGGCGCACGCCGAGGGCCGCGCGGCCTCCGACGGGGAATTGGTAGATCTTGGCGGACCCGTGATTCAAACTGGTATTCATCTTGGTATCTCCTTGGCGCCACGGCGCATGAACTCATGCTGCGCCCGACTCGTTCGCGACTGGTTACTGAAACGGATATCGTCGGTGCGTGCCGCGGGTGCAACCTGATCAAAACCAAATCATTTCGTGTATATTTTGTAGGCATTTCTGCTGTTGCACCCTGGGAAGCAACCGCGGACTGGTTAAGGCTTGAGCCATCGCCAAGGTTGCGACGGCGCCGCCATTTCTAGAAGAAAATTGCCGGCTGGTGGCGCGGCTTTAATCGAACCCGCAAAACGGGCCGCGGACTGCCGTGAAATCAGGCGCAACGGGGGCCCTCCGGCACCCCTTGCAGGCTGCGACCCGCGCGCCTTTGCCGCACCTCAAAAACGACAACCGGACCGGACGCCGGACCGATTTCCCCTCCTGGTCAGCCTCCCGCAGCGCAGCGATTTGGCACCTTAATTGCTAGGTAACGAGCGGCCGATGGTGGCCGGGTCCAACCGTGGGGACCAAAGATTTCGGTTTCCCGCCTTTCGCATCATCAACCCCATGAGAGAGCTCAATGACAAAGTATAAGCTCGAGTATATCTGGCTCGACGGATACACGCCGATCCCAAATCTACGCGGCAAGACGCAGATCAAGGCCTTTGATTCGTTCCCGATGCTGGAGCAGCTTCCGCTGTGGGGCTTCGACGGAAGCTCGACCATGCAGGCCGAGGGAAAAAGTTCGGACTGCGTGCTCAAGCCGGTCGCCGTGTTTCCGGATGCCGCGCGCACCAACGGCGTTCTGGTGATGTGCGAAGTGATGATGCCCGACGGCAAGACCCCGCATCCGTCCAACAAGCGCGCCACCATTCTCGACGACCCCGGTGCCTGGTTCGGCTTTGAGCAGGAATATTTCTTCTACAAGGACGGCCGTCCGCTCGGCTTTCCCGCCTCGGGCTATCCCGCGCCGCAGGGCCCGTATTACACCGGCGTCGGCTACTCCAATGTCGGCGCAGTCGCGCGCGAGATCGTCGAGAAGCATCTCGATCTCTGCCTCGCCGCCGGCATCAACCACGAAGGCATCAACGCCGAGGTGGCGAAGGGCCAGTGGGAATTCCAGATCTTCGGCAAGGGATCCAAGAGGGCCGCTGACGAAATGTGGATGGCCCGCTATCTGATGCAGCGCCTGACCGAAAGCTACGGCATCGATATCGAATATCATTGCAAGCCGCTCGGCGACACCGATTGGAACGGCTCCGGCATGCACGCCAACTTCTCCACCGCCTATATGCGGGAGGTCGGCGGCAAGGAGTATTTCGAGAAGCTGATGGCTGCGTTCGATGCGGCGCGGGCCGATCATATCGCGGTCTATGGTCCTGACAATCATATGCGGCTGACCGGCAAGCACGAGACCGCGTCGATCAACGAGTTCAGCTATGGTGTCGCCGATCGCGGCGCGTCGATCCGCGTGCCGCACAGCTTCGTCAACAACGACTACAAGGGCTATCTCGAGGATCGCCGTCCGAACTCGCAAGGCGACCCGTACCAGATCGCTTCGCAGATCCTGAAGACCGTCGCATCGGTTCCGACCTCGGCCAAGGCGGCCGCGGCCTGACGCGTTCCACCCGCGGCCTGGATCTGGGGGCGTCCAGGCCGTGACTTTCCGCTCCAGCGCGGATCTGTTTGAGCCTCTCCTCCGATCCTGACCAGCCCGGCGCACGGCTTTGGCCCCGCTTGGGCTGGTCTTTTTTTGCCGGCGATGGGCCGCGCAGGCGGGTCCGGCGCTGCGCGGCTGCCGACCCCAGCCTTGAATCCGCCCGCACTTCAAAGCTAGCTTCTTCTCTTCAAAATGCGCGTCCTGACCAAACATCTTCACACGCGTTCGTTCGCTGCGATGGGCCGCATCGCCCCTGCGATGGCGATCGCTGTGGCGATGTGGGCCGCTCCATCTCTCGTCAGGGGGCAATCGGCCGATCTCGTATTGTGCGACCGGCTGGCCGCCGATCCCGCCGATCCGGACAAGCCCGCCGACGTCAAGGGTACGCCCGATGTGGCGCCGTCGGATATCGCCACCGCGATCAAATATTGCAGGATCGCTGCCGCCTCGTCGCGACGCGCGCTGTACGAACTTGGCCGTGCCTATGCCGCCAACCGGCAGACACCGGAAGCAATCGGCGCCTGGCGCAAGGCGGCGGACAAGGGCTCGACCTCGGCGATGGTCGAACTCGGCGTGCTCTACGGCACCGGTGCGGGCGTGGCGAGGGACGAAGCCCAGGCGCGCAAGCTGTTCGAACGCGCGGCGCAAGCGGGCAATCCGCGCGGCGTTACCAACCTTGCCGCGCTGTCCGGCGGCGGTGCCGCGGGTCCGGAACCGGCGCGGTCCCGCGAACTCCTGGCGAAGGCCGCCGAGACCAATCCCGAAGCGCAATATCAACTGGGGTTGATGCTGGCTGATGGCACCGGCGGTGCCAGGGACGATACCGGCGCGCGGAATTTGTTCGAGAAGGCGGCAGCGCAAAATCATCCCGGCGCGCTGGAGCGAATGGGCGCGTTCACGCAGGAGGGGCGCGGCGGGCCAAAGGATGCGGCCGCCGCCAAGGCCTATTACGAGCGGGCCGCGGCCCTCGGCAATGAAGACGCCAAAAAAGCGTTGAAGCGGATGGAATGTCCTTATGCGATCAAGGATAAGCGCGGAAATCTGGTGACCAATCTTTGCTTTTAGGAACGGGCCAGTTTGCAACGGTAAAATGTTCCCTGTTGTGCATCGCCGCCCGGGTCAATCCGGGTTCGGTTGGCGCGTCCAGCGCAGCGGAACAAGGGAGCGGCAATGGCGATTAGTGCAGACAGTCCTGCGGCAGGTCGTCGCCCCATGATCCGCCCATCCGTCACAACATGAGCGTCCATGACAATGAAAATCAGAAGGGTCCGTGAATCCGTCAGCCTTCTTTTCGCGGCGGTCATGTTCGTGGCCGCCCCGGCGGCGGCGCAAAACGCCTTTAAATCGAGTGAGAAGGTCGGTCCGCCGTTGGAAACCGTGAAGGCATTCACCGATGATTTCCGGCTGGTCGGCATCGGTGTCTCGGCCAAGGGCAGGGTCTTCGCCACCGCGCCGTCCTCCAACGTCCGTTCGCACTTCAGCATGGTCGAGGTCGATCCCAGGTCCGGTGAGACCACGCCATATCCCGACGCGGCCTGGAACAATTTCAGCGATCAGGGAGATGGCAAGTCGGAATGGATCTCGGTTCAGGCGCTCTGGGTCGACAAAGCGGACCATCTCTGGGCGCTGGATTCTTCGCTGGCCAAGGTGGATCAGGAGCGCCTGCCACCGAAGCTGGTCGAGTTCAACCTCGCCACCAACAGGGTGATCCGGCAATATGATTTCAAGGGCGTGGTGTCGGCGAAAGATTCTCTGAACGACGTGCGGATCGACCTCGTTCATCATTATGCCTACCTCACCAATGCCGGGAATAAGGGCAGCCTGGTGGTGCTCGATTTGAAAACCGGAGCGGCCCGGCAGGTGCTGGTCGATGGCCGTTCGACGTTCGCCGATCCCAAACAGCATCTGATGTTCGGCAACGAGATCGCGTTGCGGCCGGACGGTTCGGTGGCGGCGATCCAGGCTGATGGCATCGCCCTTTCTCCGGATTCGCAATGGCTCTACTATCGGCCGCTCACCGACCATAATTATTGGCGGGTGCCGACCTCGGCCCTGCGCGACGCCAGACTCTCCGATGCTGATCTTACCAAGAAGGTCGAGTACCTCGGCAGTTCGGCGCTGAGCGGCGGCCTGATTATGGATAGTCATGGCACACTGTATGGCGGCGATCTCGAACACGGTACCGTGGTTGCCATAACGAGGACGCCAAGTCACACGTTGAGCACCAAGGTTTACGTCAGCGACCCGTCCAAGCTCTCCTGGGCGGACGGTTTTGCGATCAGCGGTGGTTATCTCTACATTGCCGATTCCCATCTTTGGGAAGTCGCCTTCAAGAACAACCTGCCGCGCTCCGGTCCCTTCTCGATCTTCAAGGTCAAGCTTCCACATTGAAGGCGGGAATGGTCTCACGCTGATGCCTTCTCACGCAAATTGATATCCACCCCGGACCAACTCCGGGGTGGATATTTCGCTTGGAAATACTCAGGCGAAACACGGCGGCGCATCAGCTTACTGGCATGGATGCCGCCGTCCGTCATATCCCATGAAGGTGCCCGACTGCGGATCGTAGGAGCGATAGCGTTGGGCGCAGTAGCTCGCATCGCCTTGCATCATGGCATAGGAGCGATCGCCGTCCATCGCGCGGAACGGCGCGGTCGCTATCGCGCCTGCGGTATTCACCGCGCCATTGACGACTCCCGCGGCGGCATCAAGAGGCGCGAACCCGTTATCGTCCCGGTAGTTTCCATCCTGATCCCAATAGCCTCGATGATTCCGGTAGCCCTGATTGTAGTGGGTCGGAGCGGGCTGGCCGTAGCCGGGCCCCGGTCCCATCGCGCCTTCCTGCGCCAGAACCGGAGAAGCAATCGTGGCCGAAAGAATGGCGGCAGCGCCTAGCAGTTTCAGTTTTGTCATGTAGCGTTCCCCTTGATTGCAGGAGCAGGAAAAACCAGCCCGCGGAAGGGACGTTCCCGGGTTTCGTTGATCTCAAGCGGACGTGAATTTTGAAGTTCCAGTTCGGCGCGGTGTCTATCGATCGACGTTCTCGGAGCCGAATGACGAAACAGCCCCGCCGTCGAAGCTGGACTCGGTCAGCGGAAACGGCAGGCCGGGGCGATAGAGCAACACCGGTCGGATTTCATACATTGCGGTCGGATTGGCGCGGCGCAGGTTGCGTGCGGCGGCGATGGCGGCGCCGCGATCGGCACAATCGATGACGTAGAAGCCCAGCAACTGCTCCTTGGATTCGGTGAAGGGGCCATCGATCACCACGCCCTTGCCCGGACCGCGTAACACGCAGGCGCGCTTGGTCGCGGCCAGCCGCGCCGCCGGTCCCATGCGCTTCTCCCGGTGCAGGTGCTCATGGACCTCGTTCAGATCGTTCATCAGCGCCGCATCCTCTTGCGGCGTAAAGGATGCGACTTCTTCTTCGACGTGATAGGCCAGAATGGCGTAGAGCATGAGCTGCCTCTTTCCTGCGGGAGGGACGGAGTTCGCCTCAAGGACGTCTCGACGCGCCCGATCCCGACATTAATTTAAAGAGTTTAGAGGCTGTCCCGTCAACGCAGGCACGACGAAAGCCAAACCGCCATTGCAAGCGCAACGGGTCGTGCGAATGCGCGCCCGATGACAGGCTCGGCGAGCGATCCAGAGACTCGGCCGTCGTTGCGACGCCGTGCCATGCCAATTCAATGCGCCTCCACACTCCCGCGATCTCGCGGCGCGATGCGCCCGAGTTGTGCATGAACGATCCGCCCTGAAATGGAGGGCGTGGGGAATGCCGGGTGCCCGATGCACCCGCAGCCTCGTGCGCAAAGTAGAAAGCACACGAGTTAGTCACCACGGTCGCACCGGGATCACCCGGCATTCCCGCACGCGATGGTTTTAACGGTTTCCTTCGTGCTCTCCTCGGTGACCGGGCTTTGTTGCCACCGTCGCCTCGCAGTTACTTCCACGAAGCTTGACGCCAGCGTCGGGGCGTCAGGACCACACGACTTCGCCGTCCGCGTCAGCGCCGTTCGTCCGCGCAAAAT
>JAJYAH010000796.1 GCA_021779635.1 Pseudomonadota bacterium
GTCCGTAGTCAGGCTTTCGGTAACGCCATCAACGAAATAGTCCTGCTCCGGGTCACCGCCTAAATTCGCAAAAGGTAGGACCACGATGGACAGGCGTGGCGGTGTGGCGGCCGAGTCGTGCCTCGCTTGCGCCGGCTTGCCGACTTGGAGCGAATAAGCCCGGATCGGCTCGGCGATGTTCTTAAGGTTCTGCTGACCGAGATCGGCGACCACAAGATCCAGCCGGGCCTTGACCTGGCGATAGGCATCTTCGGAAAGGCAAATAGCCCCTGGCTTGGCGATCCCCTCTAGCCGCGCGGCGATATTGACGCTGTCGCCCATGAGATCGCCGTCCCCTTCCTCGACGACGTCACCGAGGTGGATTCCGATGCGAAACTCTATACGGCGCTCAGGCGGGAGTCCGGCATTGCGCTCGACCATGCCGTTCTGAACCTCGATGGCACAGCGCACGGCGTCGACTACGCTGCTGAACTCGACCAAGGCTCCGTCACCGGTGCGCTTCACCACACGCCCCTTGTGGACGGAAATGGTTGGATCTATCAAATCACTGCGCAGTGCCCGGAGCCGCGCAAGCGTGCGATCCTCGTCGGTTCCCGCCAGGCGGCTGTAACCCACGACATCGGCGGCGAGAATCGCGACGATCTTGCGGTGTGTCTGGTTGCCCGTCATCTTCCGCAGCCCCCAAAATAAGTTGGGCAAATAAGCAGAATGCTATGGCAAGTCCGGCGATAAAGCTATGACCGGCCATTCTCAATAAAGCAGTCCCGCCGGGGAATTCGGCTGGAAAACGTTGGCCCGTCCCCAAGGCCGTACTTCCGGTTATGGCAGATTTTGTTGAAAAAGTCGGTTGAGAGAGGCTGCGAACCGTGATTCCGTTGTGCTGACGCGAATCTCGGCGAGGTCGATCCATGATGGGCCGTCTGAAGAGTGACCAAGGTCAACTGTTCTACGAGTTTTGTCTGGGCGACGCGGTCCCCGAAGATCATCTGGTGCGGAAGATCGACATTGCTCTCGATCTTTCCTGGCTTCGTGGCGAACTTGCACCTCATTATTCGACCGTGGGGCGCCCGTCGATCGATCCGGAACTGATGATCCGGATGCTGATCGTGGGGTATGTCTTTGCGATCCGTTCGGAGCGGCTGATCTGTCGTGAAGTGCAGGTGAACCTCGCCTATCGCTGGTTCTGCAAGCTCGGTATCGAGGACGCTATCCCGGATCATTCGGCATTTTCGCGGGCCCGGTTCCATTAACGCTCCCGGTCGAGGATGTTGAGTAGGGCTATGGCATAGACGGTCATGGTCTGGCTCCTTTGGCGTCGTGTCGGCGCGAGAGTTTCTAAGCCGGGGCTAACCATCCTCCAGCGTGAAGGTAAGACCGGCCTTGGCTTGTAGCCGACCGATGAGCGCCCCTCCCATCGCCGATGCCGTAGTCCAGAATCCTCCGCCCACCGTATCATGCGAGACGTCGCGCACCAGACAGATGCCGCTCTCGGCTATCATCTTAGATGTCGAACCGTAGCCGGGGTCCTTGTCACCCTTGACCGAGACCCTCAGGCTGCGGCCATCGCTGGTCTCACCGATAAGCAGGATGTCGTAGAAACCAGCGTCGCGGGCGGCCTTGGATGGGCCTTGCCCGGGCTTCGGCAGGACAAAACGACGGATCAAGGCGCGGGTCGGCGCAAACCCAATCAGGGCGTTCTGGATCGCCTCGCGGCGCGCCAGCGCTTTAGCTCGCTTCTCGCCAGCCGGGCCGGAGCCCATCATCATCATCTCATCATAGACGAAATCCCGGCCATACGCGTAGTTCAGCAGTTGGTTAGAACGATGCACCGCCTTGGTGTTGATCATCGCCATTATGAATGGCGCAACCCACGAACCCGCGGCGATATCCTCGACGACCTCGTTTCCACTCGGCTGCGGCGCTCCTACAAATCCTGGCGTCAGTGCAAAGGGATCGGACAAAGTCTTGCGTATCGCGGGCTCTCGTGCGGCAGCTTCGACGGTTGCGAGCAAGCTCGCCGCTGTGCCGCCGGAGAATGTGCCTTTCATTTTCCGCACCCGCCCCCGCACGCGTGTCGCTGGCTCCCCGAACTTTGCCCGCGCCTGCTGCTCGAGAAAAAAGACTCCCAGATCGAAGGGGATGGAGTCGAAACCACATGAAAACACGATGCGCGCGCCGGATGATTTCGCGGCGTCACCGTATTTGCGGATCATCGCCGCCATCCAGGCCGGTTCCCCGCACAGGTCCACATAGTCGGTTCCTGCGGCGGCACAGGCCGCCACGAGGCCCTCGCCGTAAAGCTGATAGGGCCCGACCGTCGAAATGATCACCTTGGCGCTTTCCGCCATGGTTTTCAGCGACGCTGGATCGGACGCGTCGGCGGCGATCAGCGGAAGATTCGACGGTCCGCCGATGAGGTCGCGGACCTCAGCGAGTTTCCCGGTGCTTCGCCCCGCCATCGCCCACCTGATTTCGCCCGTCGCGCCATAAGTACCGAGCAGATGTTCAGCCACCAGTCGGCCGGTAAAGCCGGACGCGCCATAGACGATGACGTCGTAGTCGCGCGGGAGCGCTTGTTCCGCAATGGCCATGATGGTGTCCTCATCGTCGTGGAAGATGCCCCGATACAGGCCCTGAATGCCCGACTACGCGTCGGAGCGAACTCTCACATAGGATCCCGGCGCGTCTTCGATGACCGACAGGCCTTCGCCGGGCGTCCGGGCAGCGACTTGTCCACCCGAGAACGGCGCCACCCACTCGTTCCAGTGGGGCCACCACGAACTCTGGCGCTCGGTCGCAGTTTTGAACCATTCGTCGGCCGTCGCGGGCTTCGACGGGTTAGTCCAGTGGCCGTATTTCGAGCCGGGTGCACTAATTACTCCGGCCATGTGGCCGGACGCTGACAGCACAAACTCAACCGGACCGCCATAGAGTTGCGTTGCCCGATAGGCGGATTTCCACGGCGCGATATGATCTTCCTTTGTGCCCAGAATAAAGGTCGGCGTCGTAATTTTCCGCAGATCAATTGGCGTGCCGTCGAGAGTGATGCCTCCAGGCTTGGCAAAATTGTTCTCTTTGTACATGTTGCGCAGGTAAAACGAGTGCATGGCCGCGGGCATCCGCGTCGCATCTGAATTCCAGTACAAAAGATCAAATGGAACCGGCTCCTTGCCGAGCAGGTAGTTGCCGACGACAAAAGACCAGATGAGATCGTTCGCGCGTAACATGTTGAACGAAGTCGCCATGTCCTGCGCATCAAGGTAGCCCTTCTCGTTCATGCGCGCTTCGAGTGCAGCGAGTTGCTCGGTGTCGATGAAGACCGACATGTCGCCGGACTCCACGAAATCGACGAGCGTGACGAAATAGGTCGCGCTCTTGACGCGATCGTCGGCTTTGGCTGCAAGATAAGCGAGCGTCGATGCGAGCAGCGTTCCGCCAAGACAATATCCGACGCAATTCACTGCACGCTCGCCGGTTGCTTTCTCGACTGCGGCCATCGCCGCGATCGGGCCCTCGAGCATGTAGTGCTCGAAGCTCTTGTCTCGCAGGCGTGCGTCCGGATTGACCCATGAAATCACGAAGACCGTGTGCCCCTGCTCGACGCACCAGCGGATGAACGAATTCTTGGGCTGGAGATCGAGTACGTAGAATTTGTTGATCCACGGCGGAATGATCAGCAAAGGGGTCTGACGTACTTGCTC
>JAJYAH010000797.1 GCA_021779635.1 Pseudomonadota bacterium
CGCTGCGTGCTTTCGCGTCCATCGCATCCCCGCCCTACGTCCGTGACGATCGCGAAACGCCCCTCTGTGTGGGCCGGGATGGCGATAGATGTAGAAGTGATTTGGGTCTGAAGAACACCAGAATATTTTTGCGCGAAGGGCTGGACAGGCGGCTCCGTGATTTGCCCGGCAGGCACAATCAGCCGGCCCTGGTTGTCAATTTTGAGTCCGGATCAAGCACCTGCGCGGTTCCGCCGTTGACCGGGACGGCGTAATATTACGCGGGGTCACAGCGATAGGGCTTTCAAGATCGCAGGCGAAACGCCGAAAACAGAGCAGATCTGTCATGACCGATCATATAGACATGAACCCCGCAGGCCCGCCCGAACGAGACCTGCGGCTCGATCTCGTAAGAGGCATCGGGCAGTGGATGGTTTTCCTGGATCACATCCCCTACGACGTCGTCGGCTGGTTGACGATCCGCAATTACGGCTTCAGCGACGCCACCGAATTCTTTGTGTTCATCTCCGGCTATTGTGCCGGCTACATCTATGGTCCGGCGGTACGTGATGGCCGATTTATCGCCGCCACCAAACGGCTGCTGAGGCGGGCCTGGCAGTTGTACCTCGCCCACATTTTCCTGTTTCTGCTTTTTACGGCGCAGGTCGCGCGCACCGCGCGTCATTTCGACAGCCCGATGTACGAACACGAATTCAACGTCTTCCAGTTTCTTCAGCATCCCGATGTGATGATAGGACAGGCGCCGACGCTGAGGTACAAGCCCGTCAACCTCGATGTACTGCCGCTCTTCATCGTTTTTATGCTGGCGTCACCGTTCATGCTGTGGGGTTTGGTGCGCCGTCCGAATTGGTGCTTGTTCGGCTCCATCGCGCTCTATTTCCTCGCACGTTGGTTCGGCTGGAATTTGCCCTCGTTCCCGCACGGGAGCTGGTATTTCAATCCCTTTGCCTGGCAACTGATGTTTGTGTTCGGCGCATGGTGCGCCTGCGGTGGCGGTCTCAGGTTACAATGGGCCATACGATCGCGTACGGTCATGGTCCTCGCCATAGCCATGCTCGTTTTTGCCTTCTGCATCGCGATGACCTGGCATTTCCCGAGCTTGAAGCCGTTGGTGCCGCACTGGCTGCACCGGGTGCTCTATCCGATGAGCAAGTCCAACATGGACCCGCCGCGTGTCGTTCACTTCCTCGCCGCACTTGTTCTGATCGCACGATTTCTTCCTCGCCATTCGGCGAAGCTCTCCTCGATGGTGCTGCGCCCGCTCATCCTGTGCGGACAGCATTCGCTCCCCATCTTCTGCTTCGGCGTCCTGTTGTCGTTCGGCGCCCATTGGTTCCTTGTTCAGGTTGCCGGCGGCGACATCGCCCAGATACTTGTCAGCGTTGCCGGCATCATGCTCATGGTTGGGGCTGCCTGGTTGATGGCCTGGTACAAGAACCTTCCGGAGCTCTTCGAGGTTTCCAAAGCCGCTCCATCCGCGACGGAGCGTCAGTTTGCAAACTGACAAACTCGGCCCGGTCGCGACTGACCCGGTACGGACAATTTCCGTATCGAAACTTGTGCGAATCCGAAAATCGACAAACCGGGCCGGCCCTCCACCTTCGCGCAAGAAGCAATGGCGGAGAGCCGTGTCGGATTAGGCGGCCTTGATGTTGCTCAGGAAGGACTCGACCTTGCTTCGCATCGTCTCGGACTGCCTGGACAACTCGCCGGATGCTTCGAGAACCTGATGCGCTGCGGCGCCGGTATCGCCGGCAGCTTGCTGAACGCCGGAGACGTTCGATGTGATTTCATTGGTGCCGAGCGCCGCTTGTTGCACGTTGCGAGCGATCTCCTGCGTGGCAGAGCCTTGTTCCTCCACGGCACTGGCAATCGCGGCGGCGATCTCTTTCATTGATCGTGGCGGTGATCCCCTTGATGGCGCCCACGGCTTCGCTGGACGATGTCTGGATCGACAAGACTTGAGTGCTGATTTGCTCGGTTGCCTTCGCGGTTTGTTCGGCGAGGCTCTTGACCTCGGCCGCCACCACGGCGAAGCCGCGGCCGGCTTCGCCGGCGCGCGCTGCTTCGATCGTGGCGTTGAGTGCCAGCAGGTTGGTCTGTTCGGCGATTTCGTTGATAAGCTTGACGACATCGCCGATGCCGGCCGCTTCATCGCACAGGCCCTGAACCGTCGTATTAGTGCGATCGGCCTCGGTCACGGCGTTCCGCGCGATCGTCGCAGATAGCGCGACCTGACGGCCGATTTCAGTGACGGAACTGGCCAGTTCCTCGGATGCCACGGCAACGGTTTGAACATTTGCTGAAGCCTCCTCGGTCGCGGCCGCCACCGCCGTGGCCTGGTGGCTGGTTTCTTCCGCTGTCGCGGTCATCGACGATGCCGTCGCCTGCAATTCTGTCGAGGCTGAAGCTACCGATTTCAGCACCGACGAGATATCCGAATCAAACCTTTCAGTCAGGTCGTTCACCCGTGCCGCACGGGCAACACGTTCGCTGATCGCTGCGGCCTCCTTGGCGGCAAGTTCCCTGGCCTTGATCATGTTCTCCTTGAAGATCAGAACCGCTCGCGCCATCAGGCCGATTTCGTCTTTCTTGTCGGTTGCGGGAATGTCGACGGAGTGATCGCCGCCGGCAAGCTGCCCCATGGCGTCGACCATCTTGAGAATCGGCGGCACGATCGAACGGTTGGTCAAATACACCACGGTCGCAGCGATGCCGATGCCGATGCCCATCATGACCCAAAGCAAGGTCATGAGGAAATTGGTCTCGGCGAGAGCTGCCGCACCATCCGCTTTCAGGTCGTCCTGTTGACGCGTTACCATCCCGCCGGAACGCAAGCCCGCAGGGTTCTTCGCTCCCGCAAAGATATCGAGCAGCTTGTCGGCACGGGGAGCGGCTTCGTTGGTCAGGAACCATTGCGCCATATTCCAGCGGTCCGATGCCCGGATCTCGAACATCTTCTGCGGCAGCGGAGCGAACTTGGCACGGGCTGCGACAAGCGAGTCGAAGGCGGCCTGCTGATCGGGCGTCATCTCCGATTTCCGTTTCGACAGCGCGTCGAATTTTTTCTGATTGATCGCCCAGAGTTCAACGAACTCGGTTTTGAAGGCCTGGTCCGCGGTCAGAAGATAGGCGCGGATCGCGCCGATCGCCATCGCCATGCTGCCCGCGCATGTCGGCAAAGTCGATCAACAGGCTCTTGCGCGTATCGGTAGAGGCAATATTGCCCTCTTCGTTGATAATGGAGGTCGCTTTCTGCAGCATGAGGCTGGCAAGCGGAGCCGCCTCGGTCGCAAGGATCTTTGCCGCTGGCTGCTCGTCGATGGTGTGAGCGATCGCCTCGGCCTTGTCTTGCGCGTTGCGCAATTCGTCGAGCAACGGTTTGGCCTGCTTCCAGTCCGCCTCGTTCTGATCGACCGTCCAATGGCCAGAGAGACGATCCATGTCGGAGCCATGCGCCTGGATCTCTTTCCAGAGCGTCGCGCGTTCGGACTTGAACACGTCGTTGCCGGTAATCAGAAAGCCGCGCAGCGACGCGAGTGATGCATAGACCCCCGCAACCAGGTCGCTTGCCGTCATGGCGGTCGGAACCCGGAGGTTGACCGTCCGCTCGGTCGATTCGCTGACGGTCCGAACCTTGATGACCGTCGTGCCCACCACGGCGGCCAGCAGGATACAAAGCACGCTGA
>JAJYAH010000798.1 GCA_021779635.1 Pseudomonadota bacterium
TTAGAGCGCGGTCCTCCTCGATCGCCTGCCAGGGACCTAGGTTTCCTGTCCTTGCTTGCGATGGCGGCTGCCGAGCGCGGCAGCGATCCCTCCTGGATTGTGGATGCGATCGATCAGCATGTCGATGCGATCACCGCCCCAGAATAATTCGCCATTGAACACCATGGTCGGAACGCCAAACACGCCCAGCGCCTCCGCCTCCTCAATGATGCGATCATGCTCAGCGCGTGCCGGTCCCTGGACGTAAGCCTGGAAATCTACCGGCGATCCGCCGATCGAGGCAATCAGTTCAGATATGGCCGAGAGGTCGTCGATCTCCAGATCGTGGCTCCAGAAACGCCGAAACACCGTGTCGTGATAAAGACGGAAGAAGCCGAAGCGCTGGGCGAAGAGCATGCCGGCGCTGGCGTAGAAGGCATCATATATGCGCCGCGGGCCCTTCATTGTGAGGCCCTGGGCGTTGGCAAAACGTCGCGCGTCCATATAGGCATAGCGAACCTTGCGCCAGAAATGCGGTGTGCGATCCTCAACGGTTCCCATGAATTCCGCAACCCGCAACGTATAGGGCAGCCAGTCCAGTTCGACGCCATGCGTCTCTTCGAGCTCGAACAGCCGCTTGTTGGCGACAAAGGCGTAGGGGCTCTTGTAGTCCGTGTAGATGCGCACGCGCGGCTTCTGCATCGCGGATCCCCACTCAGAGCGTTTCACGACGGATCGAGATCCCTGCGCGTTCGCGATCCCAGGTTTCGGCGGTTATCCCTTCGGCACGAAGTACGTGTTTCTCGACCTTGGCGGTCGGCGTCTTCGGCAACTCATCGATGATACGGACGTAGCGCGGGATCATGTGATGGGCGACGCGTGGCTGAAGATGTCGGATAATCTCTTCGGGCTCGATCAAGGCGCCTTTCGCGGGCGAGAGAACGACCAGCACCTCATCCTCGGAAAATTCGCTTGGCACCGGGATCGCTGCCGCCTCGCGCACCGCAGGGTGGCTGAGCAGCTCCACTTCGATTTCATAGGACGAGATGTTTTCGCCCCGGCGGCGGATCGCGTCCTTGAGCCGGTCAACGAAATGGTAATCACCATCGGTATCACGGAAGAATGCATCTCCGGTGTGAAACCAGCCGTTACGCCAGGCATCCGCAGTCGCTTGCGGATTGGCGTTGTAGCCGTGGTTCAAGGCCCACGGCGCCTCGGTGCGCAGTATCAGCTGCCCGACCTTGCCGTCTTCGACAATGCAATCATGCTCATCGACCAGGCGCACCTCGACGCCGGCGCGCGGCCGGCCGCAAATATTGTCTTTGTCCGGATTGGCGCGGGAAATCAGCGGCGTGCAGATCTCTGTCATGTTGAAGAGAGTGAAGAAGTCGACACCAAAGCGCTCCCGAAACGGCTTGCCGCTTTGCCCGAGCGGCACGATGAACACCATACGTAGCCTGTGGTTGCGATCCCCAGGACTCGGCGGCTGCTTCAAAAGAAATGTCGCCATCGCACCGAGCAGGAAGGCGGAAGTGATTTCCAGCTCGCGCACCTGATCCCAGAAAGCCTCTGTCTGGAAATGGCTGACCACTCCGATTGAACCTCCGACGCAGAGCGAGACAGTCGCAATGAACGCGCCGCCGATGTGGAAAATCGGCATATGCACCATTTGCCGGTCATTCGCCTTCAGGCAATTCCAAGCATCGGGACCCACGCAAGAAAACGCATGCATGTAGGACGACAACACACCTTTGGAGCGGCCGGTCGTGCCCGAGGTGTAGATGATCGACTGCGTGTCAAAAGGCTGGATCGGGTTTGGCGGGGGCGGCGGAGGAGGGGCCTGCGTCGTCAGCACCGAAACGGCGTATTGAGCGACACCTTCACGGGGCGCAACGGGGGCATCTGAGGAACGGATCACCGTCTTCAGTGTCGAAGGTGCCGCTTCGAGGACCCGCTTGAGCACGCTGTCATGCACCACAGCAACCGTGGCTCCGGCATTCTGCAGCACATGCTCAAGCGAAGATCCCTTCAACGCCGGGTTCACCGGGACATAGACCGCACCAAGATAATTGGCCGCGAACATGACCGTGAGCGCCAGCGGACAGGTTGGCAACACCAGCACCACATGATCGTATTGGCGGACGCCGAGCCGGTGCAGGTTGCCAGCAAGGCTTGTGACTTGCTGCAGCGTCTGTGCAAAGGTCCAACGTTCGCCGCCTTCGAAGACGGCGAAGGTCTCGTCGGGCCTTGTGCTGGAGTGGCGTTCAAGCGCATAGCGCAAGACGCAGATATCCGCCGGATAGGTCCGGCCGGGCACGTAATCGGCTGAAAGCGGGATCTGGTCGTCGTACCGCATCCTAGGCTTCTGTCAGGTGATATCGATCGAGATCCGCATCATGGGTCATCGCCCAGTAGTCGACGAAACGCCAGGGCATAGCGGAAAACACTCGGCCGCTCTTGTTGCGATAATAGGTGGTCATACCCGGGTGGGTCCAGATCATCGCCTCGTGCTCGACATCGACCCTGCGCACGTAGTCGTCGTGAACATCTTGACGAACATCGATTGCTGCGATGCCGCGCTCGATCATCTCGATCAGGCAAGACGAGATGTAGCGGCTCTGGCATTCGGACTGAAAGATCACGCTGCCGCCGTGCGCAGGACCGGAATTGGGACCGAGCATGCAAAACAGGTTCGGGAAATCGGGAACCGTCAGGCCGAGATAGGCAGTTGGATTGTCGTTGGCCCATTTGTCACGGAGGTTCCTGCCGCGCCCGGTGATATTGAGCCGGGCCGCCATTTCGGTGACTTTGAAACCGGTGGCAACCACAATGACGTCGAACGGCCGCTCCTTTCCGTCTAAGGTCAGGATACCATCGCCTGTAAAACGATCGATGCCGTTGCTGACGAGTTCCACGTTGGGCTTGGTGAGTGTCCGGTACCAGCCATTGTCGAGCAGGATACGTTTGCCGTATGGCGGATAGGTTGGAACGCATTTTTCGATCAGATCGGGGCGGTCTTTCAACTCGCAGTAGATGAAGTCGGTGAGCTCCTCCCGGTGCCGATCGTTGCTCTTGTTGACCGCGCGATCGGGGTGCGGCCAGGCGGGATCCTTACGCAGGAAAGGCAGCAGCCCGTCTCCATAGCGCCAGAACATGTTGAAACGGTACCACTGCACGTAGAACGGCAAATGTGCGAGCACCCACTGCGCGCCTTCGGTGATGGGATCGGAATAGCCTTTCACCGGTCGCGCCCACTGTGCGGTCCGCTGAAAGACTGTCAGCGACGCAACGCGGTCGGCAATGGAAGGGACGAGCTGCATCGACGTTGCGCCGGTGCCGATCACGGCAACGCGCTTGCCCTCGAGCTTGATGGCGTCCGACCACAGGGCCGAATGCAGGATCAGGCCCTGGAAATCCTTTTCGCCCCTGAAATGAGCGCGCGAGGGATCGTTAAGCTGCCCGATTGCGCTGACCAGCACTGTCGATTCAAAGATCGCTTCGCCGTCCCTGGTCTTCAAGGTGGAAATCCAGCGTCGCTTTTCCTCATCCCAGCGCGATGACGTCAGCTGTGTATTGAGGCGCAGATGTTCGCGAATGCCGTACTCAGCCGCGATCTTCTTCAGGTAATCGAGCAGTTCCTCGCGCTGGCAAAAATAGCGGGTCCAGGCATTTCGCGGGCCGAACGAATACGAATAGGAATGGTTCGGC
>JAJYAH010000073.1 GCA_021779635.1 Pseudomonadota bacterium
CCACGCCCAAGCGACCTATACCAGCCAATACGATCCGCCCTTTCGAGCGCCGTACAGCGGTCCGAACAGCCTTGCCCCCAACATGGGCCGCGAAACCACCGACGTGACGGTGTTCGCCGGCCTCAAGCTGTGGGCTGGCGCAGAACTTTGGATCAACCCGGAAATCGACCAGGGGTTCGGCTTAAGTGGCACTCTGGGCGCGGCAGGATTTCCGAGCGCCGAAGCCTATAAGGTCGGATCAAGCTATCCCTACACCCGTTTGCAGCGCGCGTTCGTCCGTCAGACCATCGATCTCGGCGGCGATCAACAGAAGGTGGACTCAGGAATCAATCAATTCTCTGGATCGCAGACCTCTGACCGGCTGGTAATCACCGTCGGAAAATTCGGCGTGGTCGACGTGTTCGACACCAACAAGTATGCGCATGATCCGCGAAGCGACTTCCTGAACTGGTCGATTGTCGACACCGGCACGTTCGATTATGCCGCTGACGCCTGGGCGTATACGGTCGGCGGCGCAGTCGAGTGGTATACGGGTCCGTGGACGTTTCGTGCCGGCGTCTTCGACATGTCGATCGCGCCAAACACCACCACTCTGGATTCGCGCTTCGGACAGTTCCAGTTGGATGGCGAAATCGAGCGGCGGTATTCCATCTTCGGCCAGCCTGGCAAGATCGCGATCACTGGCTTTTTGACCCGGGCCCGGATGGGGAGTTTCGAGGACGCGATCCTATTGGCCGCAATGACCGGAGGCCCCGCCGATATCGCCGCCGTCCGGATGTATCAGAGCCGCGGCGGCATCAGCATGAATCTCGAACAACAGCTCATGGAGAATGTCGGCTTCTTTGCCCGCGCCGGCTGGGCCGACGGCACCAAGGAGCCCTATGAGTTCACGGACATCGATCGTACCGTTGCCGCCGGCCTTTCGATTTCCGGCAAACTTTGGGGACGCAACGATGATACGCTCGGCCTTGCTGGTGTCGTCAACGGTATCTCGGGCATTCACCAAGCCTTCCTCAATGACGGTGGTCTCGGCATTCTCGTCGGTGACGGGCAGTTGCCGCATCCCGGCAACGAACGAATCTTCGAGGCCTATTACAGCCTACCGTGGTTTGCCTCCAAGGTGACGTTCGACTATCAGCTCATCGTCAATCCAGCCTACAATCGTGACCGCGGTCCGGCTTCTGTATTCAGCGCGCGAGTGCACTGGCAATACTGAGATCGCGCCGTGCATGGGCAACGAGGCGACATCGGTTTAATGGATACTTTGACACTATTTGGGTTGTTCGCCGTCACGGCAATGCTGATCTGTTACGCATTCGAAGATCGGAGCCCGTGGTTTGTTTTGGCCTTTGCCGCGGCATGCGCGATGGGCTCTTTGTATGGTTTCTTGCAGGGCGCGTGGCCGTTCGGGTTGGTCGAAGCGATCTGGTCTATTGTGGCGCTTCGGCGTTGGCACAATCAAATTTCGCTAAACCCGGAACATTAGTCGGTCGATGGGACCGTCACGGGTAGAGTCGAATCCACAGGTCTACATGCGATTGGGCATATCTCGGAGTAGGTGTGTCAAAGCCCCACTCGGCCTCTTTCTTTCTTTTCGTACTCCACGACACGAATGGTGTCGGCCGCTTGTTGCGCGAAGCTATCTTCTGCCTTTTCTAATCGACCCCAACTGAGGTCGCCTGAGCCAACCTCAGTTGTTTGGGGGCGGCAGTGGCAATCCATTCCATTCAATCGGAGGCGATCTCGCGCGGCGCGCGCATGCTGCGCACGGCTCTCGGCCCGGCAATAGCTCACTTTTTGGACGATCCCGCGGTCGTCGAGGTGATGCTCAACCCTGATGGCCGGTTGTGGATCGACCGGCTGTCAAGCGGCTTGGCAGAGACGGGAGAAATGTTGTCGGCTGCGGACGGTGAGCGGATTGTCCGCCTGGTCGCGCACTATGTGGGTGCCGAAGTCCACGCTGGCGCCCCACGCGTCTCGGCCGAGTTGCCAGAGACGGGAGAGCGCTTCGAGGGGCTATTGCCTCCGGTGGTTGCGGCACCGGCATTTGCTATCCGGAAACCAGCGGTCGCCGTGTTCACATTGGACGACTACGTCGCCGCCGGAATCATGAGTTCGGGCGAGGCCGGTGCTTTGAAAGGAGCGGTCGAAGCGCGCAAAAACATTCTTGTGGCCGGCGGCACCTCGAGCGGCAAGACGACGCTGACCAATGCGCTGTTGGCCGAAGTCGCCAAGACCTCTGACCGGGTCGTTCTCATCGAAGACACGCGAGAACTTCAGTGCAAGGCGCCAAACCTCGTTGCGTTGCGCACGAAGGATCGCGTGATCTCGTTATCGGACTTGGTCCGTTCATCACTGCGTCTGCGGCCTGATCGCATTCCTATCGGAGAAGTCCGAGGAGCAGAGGCTCTCGATTTGCTGAAGGCATGGGGCACGGGTCATCCGGGCGGCATCGGCACGATCCACGCGGGCACCGCGCTTGGAGCATTGCGCCGGCTCGAGCAACTCATCCAGGAAGCTGTTGTCACGGTCCCGCGCGCGCTGATTGCCGAAACCATCAACGTTATTGCCGTCCTTTCCGGCCGCGGGGCCGACCGTCGCCTGGGCGAGCTCGCCAGCGTCGCTGGGCTTGGGCCTTCCGGTGACTACAGCCTCACAGCAATAGGGGATAAATCATGAATAGGACTCTGCCTCGCGGGCGATGCTTCGCCGCTGCCTCGATATTCGCAACTTTCTGCCTGACGGCCGGCGCGGCGCACGCCGCTGGCTCCAACATGCCGTGGGAGCAACCGCTCAACCAGATCCTGCAATCGGTTGAAGGGCCGGTCGCCAAGATCATCGCGGTCATCATCATCATCGTCACCGGGCTGTCGCTTGCGTTTGGCGACACATCGGGCGGATTCCGCAGACTGATCCAGATCGTGTTCGGCCTGTCGATCGCGTTCGCAGCATCGAGCTTCTTCCTGTCGTTCTTCTCGTTTGGCGGCGGCGTGGTGATCTGATGGGTACCGAGATCCCGGGCTTCGAAACTCCAGTCCATCGTGCGCTGACCGAGCCGATCCTGATGGGCGGTGCGCCCCGCTCGATCGCGATTCTCAACGGCACGCTCGCTGCAGCGCTTGGCATCGGCCTTCGCCTCTGGGTCGCGGGTCTCCTCCTCTGGTTTGTTGGCCACATGCTCGCGGTCTGGGCCGCCAAGCGCGATCCTGACTTCGTCGAGGTCGTCCGCCGGCACCTCCGCATCCCCGGTCATCTCAACACGTGAGTGCTCTCATGATGAACCTCGCCGAATACCGCCGTTCCAACACCCGTCTTGCTGATTTTCTGCCTTGGGCTGCTCTCGTTGATGAAGGGATCATTCTGAATAAGGACGGATCGTTCCAGCGCACGGCGAAGTTTCGGGGACCGGACCTCGATAGCGCCGTGCCGGCCGAACTCGTTGCTGTTGCTGGCCGTCTCAACAATGCGTTGCGTCGTCTCGAATCCGGTTGGGCCATTTTTGTCGAGGCTCAACGCCATTCTGCGGGCGGCTATCCCCCGAACACCTTTCCCGATGTGGCTTCGGCCCTGGTCGATGCAGAGCGAAGGGCGCAGTTCGAGGAGGCCGGCGTCCATTACGAGTCGAGCTATTTCCTGACATTTCTTTATCTCCCGCCGGCCGAGGGTACGGCGAAAGCAGAGCGCCTGCTCTACGAGGGGAGCAACCGCACCGTCGATTCTGATGGGCGCGAGATCTTGCGCGGCTTCGTCGACCGGACCAATCGCGTACTCCAGCTCGTCGAAGGGTTCATGCCCGAGTGTGCCTGGCTCGATGATGAGGAGACGCTGACTTACCTTCACTCGACGGTCTCGACAAAGCGTCACCGGGTCAGGGTGCCCGAAATCCCAATGTATCTCGACGCACTGCTCGCCGATCAGCCGCTGACCGGCGGGCTCGAGCCTATTCTCGGCTCAGCACATCTGCGAGTCCTGACGGTGGTGGGATTTCCGACGGTGACGACGCCCGGAATTCTCGATGACCTGAACCGCCTGCCGTTCGCCTACCGCTGGTCGACCCGCGCGATCATGCTCGACAAGACGGATGCGACGAAACTCCTGACCAGGATCAGGCGGCAATGGTTCGCCAAAAGGAAGTCGGTGGCCGCGATTCTGAAGGAAGTCATGACCAATGAGGCGTCTGCGCTTCTCGACACCGATGCCCACAACAAGGCTATGGATGCCGACGCGGCGCTCCAGGAGTTGGGCTCTGACCAGATCGGGGAAGCTTTCGTCACGGCGATCATCTCAGTCTGGGATGGCGATCCCGCCACCGCCGACGAGAAGCTCCGGCTCGTCGAGAAGGTCATCCAGGGCAGGGATTTCACCTGCATGGTCGAGACGGTCAATGCGGTCGAGGCCTGGCTTGGCAGCATCCCCGGTCATGTCTACGCCAACGTCCGGCAACCGCCGATTTCGACCTTGAACCTGGCGCATATGATCCCGCTGTCCGCGGTATGGGCCGGCGAGATGAGGGATCTTCATTTCAAGGCTCCCCCTTTATTCTTGGCCAGGACGGAGGGATCCACCCCGTTTCGCTTTTCGCTCCATGTCGGCGACGTCGGCCATACGCTGGTGGTCGGACCGACCGGGGCCGGCAAGTCGGTGCTATTGGCATTGATGGCGCTGCAGTTTCGCCGCTATCCCGAATCGCAAATCTTCGCTTTCGATTTTGGTGGATCCATCCGTGCGGCCGCGATCGCCATGGGCGGCGACTGGCATGATCTCGGCGGAGCTGTTGCCGGAGAGACTTCTGAGTTCGTTTCCCTTCAACCGCTTGCCGGAATCGACGATGTCGCCGAGCGCGGCTGGGCGGCTGACTGGATCAGCGCGATCCTGAGCCGTGAACGGATCGAGGTCACCCCGGAAGCCAAGGAGCACATCTGGTCGGCACTGAGTTCGCTGGCCTCCGCTCCTATCGAGGAGCGCACTCTTACCGGTCTTTCCGTTCTACTTCAGTCCAATGTCCTGAAACGAGCCTTGCAACCTTATTGCATCGGAGGGCCCTATGATCGGTTGCTCGATGCCGAAGGCGAACGATTGGGAGAGTCATCGGTTCAGGTCTTCGAAACCGATGGCTTGATTGGCACCGCCGTCGCGCCTTCGGTTCTTGCGTACCTGTTTCACCGGATCGAGGCCCGCTTCGATGGCCGGCCGACCCTGCTCATCATCGACGAGGGTTGGCTGGCGCTCGATGATGCAGATTTCGCCGGACGACTACGCGAGTGGCTCAAGACGCTACGCAAGAAGAACGCGTCTGTCATTTTCGCCACCCAATCGCTGGCGGATATCGATGGTTCGGCGATCGCGCCGGCGATCATCGAAAGCTGCCCAACGCGGGTCATGTTGCCAAACGACCGCGCCATCGAGCCACAGATCATGGCGATCTACCGGCGCTTTGGGCTGAACGACCGCCAGATCGAGATTCTGGCTCGGGCCATCCCGAAGCGCGACTACTACTGCCAGTCGCGCCGCGGCAATCGCCTCTTCGAACTTGGCCTCGGCGAGCTCGCGCTGGCCTTCACCGCTGCATCCTCGAAGGCGGACCAGGCGATGATCGAGCAGGTCTTTGCCGAACACGGCCGCGACGGCTTCGTGTCTGGTTGGCTGAAGGCCCGCGACATCCCTTGGGCGACCGATCTCATCCCCCATCTTGCTGAATTGGAGGCATCCAAATGAGCCGCCTCCGCCGCCTAGCCTCCGCCACCATGATTGCGATCACCGTGGTCGCCGCCTTTGAGCCCGCATCGGCACAGTTGGTCGTCTTTGATCCAAACAACTATGCGCAGAACGTGCTGACCGCCGCTCGAACTTTGCAGCAGATCAACAACCAGATCGTATCTCTGCAAAATCAGGCGCAGATGCTGATCAATCAGGCGAAGAATCTGGCGACCCTGCCATTCTCGTCATTGTTGCAACTGGAGCAGTCGATCCTGCGAACCCAGCAGCTTCTTAGCCAAGCTCAGCGCATCGCCTACGACATTGGTCAGATCGATCGTGCGTTTTCGACAACATACGCGACTGCATCATCAAGTCTGTCGAACCAGGCGCTGATCACGAACGCGCAAAGCCGTTGGCAGAATGCGATGGCTGGGCTGCAGGACGCCATGCGGACCCAGGCAACCGTCGTCGGCAACCTGAATACCAACCGTACGCAGATGTCTGCGCTTGTCACTTCGAGCCAAGGGGCGACCGGTGCGTTGCAGGCGACCCAGGCCGGTAATCAGCTCCTGGCGCTGGCGGCTCAGCAACTCGCCGATCTCACTGCGGTCGTCGCAGCACACGGGCGCGCACAAAATCTTGAGTCCGCACAGCATGCGGCCGCGCAGGACCAGGGCAGGGAGCAGTTGCGGCGCTTCCTGTCTCAAGGCGCCGCCTATCAACCCACAACTGTGCAGATGTTTCACTGATGAACACGAAAACCCTCGAACGCCTCCCGACTTTGGCAGCCGTGCTGCTTGTTGTTCTCGTGGTTGCCGCCTGTGCAATCCAGCTGCGTGATGACGAGGGGCAAACAAAAACGTCCACGTCCGCCGAGCGGACATCCAATCCTTTGGCGACAAAGCTCGCGGAGTGCCGTTCCGTAACCTCTGAGCAGAAAGATGCCCTGTCCGAGTGCCGCAAGGCTTGGGCCGAAAGGCACCGCCAGTTTCTCGGACCAAAAGCTCCAGCACCGTCCGATACTGGAGCTGCCAAAGCGGGCTCATCGTTGTTTGTTGCGCCCAAGGACGAGAGCCGCCTGCCATCTGGTTACCCTTCGATCCAGCAAACCGGGAAGGAGTGACCGATGGCCGGCACTGGAATCATTGATCAGTTCCTGGAGACGTTCAGCCGGTACATCGATTCCGGGTTTGGGCTCCTCGGCGGCGACATCGGATATCTTGCTACGACCCTTGCGGCAATTGACGTCACGCTCGCTGGCCTGTTCTGGGCATGGGGGGCGGACGAGGACATTCTGGCCCGCCTGGTTAGGAAAACGCTCTTTGTCGGAGTCTTCGCGTTCCTGATCGGCAACTGGAACAGTTTGGCGCGCATCATCTTCGAGAGCTTTGCGGGCCTCGGGCTGAAAGCCTCGGGCACCGGCCTGTCATCGGCCGATTTCCTGAGGCCAGGAAAGATCGCCCAGGTAGGACTCGATGCTGGACGGCCCATTCTCGATTCGATCTCCGGTCTGATGGGCTATGTCAGCTTCTTTGAAAACTTCATCCAGATCTCGGTGCTGTTGTTCGCCTGGGTTGTGGTGCTACTGGCCTTCTTTATTCTGGCCATTCAGCTCTTCATCACCCTGATCGAGTTCAAGCTGACGACGCTGGCTGGCTTCGTGCTGATACCGTTCGGCCTGTTCGGCAAGACGGCCTTTGCCGCCGAGCGCGTGCTGGGCAACGTAATCTCTTCTGGCGTCAAGGTTCTGGTGCTGGCCGTCATCGTCGGCATCGGCTCGACTTTATTTGCGCAGTTCACCGCAGGCTTCGGCGGCAATCAGCCGAGCATCGATAACGCCATGGCGCTGGTGCTCGGGGCCCTTGCCCTTCTCGGTCTCGGCATCTTTGGACCAGGAATTGCCAACGGCATCGTGTCGGGCGGACCGCAACTCGGTGCGGGAGCTGCTGTCGGCACCGGCCTGGCCGCCGGCGGCGCCGTCGTTGCGGGCGCCGGCCTCGCAGCCGGTGGTGTGGGACTAGCTGGTGGCGCGCTTCTGGCGGGCGCCCGTGGCGCAGCCACGGTGGCAAGCGGAACAGCAAGTGCCTACCGGGCCGGCGGCTTGAGTGGTGTGGCCAGCGCAGGCGGCTCGGCCATCGTCAGCCCGCTACGCCGTCTGGCTGCCAGCTTCGCAAGCGGCCCGTCAACGACTGACGCAGCGCCGGCCTGGGCGCGCCGCATGAAACGCGCGAAGACCGTGAACCAAGGTGTCTCCGCTGCTACTCAAGCCGTTCGTAGCGGCGACAGCGCTGCCGGTGGAACCTCGGTCGATCTGTCCGAGGGAGGCCACTGATGTTCAAGAGACCTTCCGTGCACTACGGCCGTACATCCCAACCGGTGACGCCCTATCAGAAGGCGGCCCAGGTCTGGGACGAGCGTATTGGCTCGGCCCGTGTCCAAGCCAGGAATTGGCGGCTGATGGCGTTCGGGTGTTTGTTCTTGGCGACAGGATTCGCTTCAGGTCTTGTTTGGCAGTCCACCCAGGGCACCATCACGCCGTGGGTGGTTGAAGTTGATCATCTCGGTCAGGCCCGCACCGTCGCGCCGGCAACTCCATTCTACCAGCCGACTGATCCGCAGATCGCATTCCATCTCGCGCGCTTCATCGAAGATGTGCGCGGCCTACCGACCGACGCCATCGTGCTGCGCCAGGATTGGCTCCGAGCCTACGATTTCACGACCGATCGGGGAGCTGCGGCGCTCAACGATTACGCGCGAACCAACGACCCCTTTGCAAAGCTCGGCAGCACACAAGTCTCCGTCGAAATCTCCAGCGTCATTCGGGCCTCGCCGGAAAGCTTCCGGGTTGCATGGACTGAACGCCGCTACGACAACGGTCAGCTTGCCGCAACCGAGCGCTGGACCGCGATTCTTTCCATCGTCATCGAAACTCCTCGTGACGCTGATCACCTGCGCAAGAATCCGCTCGGCGTCTATGTCAATTCCATCAACTGGTCGAAGGAGCTTGGCTAGTGAGAAAGCCTGCACCGTTGTCGGTTGGTCTAGAGCGCAACCGCGTGCCCCTACGTCTCGCCCTTCTTTTTACGGTCGCCGCGCTCTCCGGATGCGCGGCATTCAAGCCGCCACAGATCAGTTATGATGATGACGTGCCGCCATCTCCCGATCTGCCAATGCCCGCGGACGATCATGCGCGGCCATTGCATGTCCCCCCACCTTGGACTCCGGCTCGTGGCGGCAAGAACGGCGAGGCAGAGGCAAAGAACCCAACCGATCGCATCGAAATAGCCAACGACGTCGCGCGGGTCCAGCCTCGGCGCGCAGGGTATTTCAACGCTGTTCAGGTCTTTCCGTACAGCGCCGGTGCGCTCTATCAAATCTATGCCTCACCAGGGCAGATAACGGATATCGCACTTGAGCCGGGCGAACAGCTAACCGGATCGGGGCCACTTGCCGCCGGGGATACCGTGCGCTGGATCGTCGGCGATACTGAAAGCGGCAACGGCGATTCCAGGCGCGTCCATATCATGGTCAAGCCGACGCGGACCGGCATCGAGACAAATCTCGTCGTCAACACCGATCGACGGACTTACCTCATCGAACTACGCTCCCGCGAAAAGCCATACATGCCGTCGGTCGCCTGGTTCTACCCGGAAGACCGATCTAGCCGCTTGAAGGCTTTGCCGCCGACGCCGGTTATTCCCGAAAGGGATCAGCGCCGCTACCGCTACATCATTGAGGGCGACAGCCCGCCCTGGCGGCCAGTTAATGCCTATGACGACGGCCGTAAGGTCTATGTCGAGTTCTCGCCTGGCATTGCCCAGGGTGAAATGCCGCCGCTATTCGTCATCGGCGAAGACGGTAAGCCAGAACTCGTCAACTACCGCGCCTACAAGAATGTCCTGATCGTCGACCGCTTGTTCGCCGCCGCTGAATTGCGCCTCGGCGGAGAAAAGCAGCAGAAGGTCCGAATTGTCAGAAACAGCGGGGGAGGGTGATTGTGATGGATAACGGCCCAAACGAGAGCGTCGGTTCGGTATCCGGACCAAGACCATCATCTGCTGACCGTGCGCAGTCGTTGCGTTTGGGTGCAGAGCGCCCAAGGATCACGCGGCTCTCCCGGAAGGTCCTTGCTGGAGGTACAGCTCTGGCCTTGCTGCTGATCTCCGGGGCCGTGCTGTGGGCGCTCAGGACCAACCATCCGCACAATCCAGCCCCGGACGAACTTTACAGTACAGATCATCACAACGTCGCAGATGGCTTGACAACGTTGCCGCAGGACTATGCCGGAATTCCCCGGGATGTCCCTCGGCTCGGACCGCCATTGCCTGGCGACCTAGGGCGTTCCCTCGCGACGGTCGACGCTCAATCAGCGCCGCTCGGTATGGATGCTGAACAACAGCGCGCCAATCAGGAGACTGAGGCGGCCCGGACCAGTAAAGTATTTGCGTCGACCACTGCGCCCGTCGCGCAGCCACATGGCGCATCTCAGGAAACGAGTACCAACGCCGCGGCATCCTCCGATGAAACCTTTACGCAGAACGGGCAGGACCGCAAACTGCTGTTTGTCAATGCTCCCGTCGATCGGCGAACCACCGCACCTGACAAGCTTTCCAGACCTGCGTCACCCTTTGTCATCCAGGCGGGAACGATCATCCCTGCGGCTCTGATCACGGGCATTAGATCAGACCTTCCTGGGCAGATCACCGCACAAATTACAGAGAACATTTTCGACAGCCCTACTGGCCGCGCCAAGTTAGTGCCGCAGGGGGCGCGACTGATAGGCATTTATGATAGCCAGGTCTCATTTGGCCAATCGCGAGCGTTGCTGGTGTGGACGCGGTTGATCATGCCGAACGGTCGCTCGATTGTCTTGGAAAGGCAGCAGGGCGCAGATGCAGGCGGCTACTCCGGCCTTGAGGATGAGGTCGACAATCACTGGAAAGAGCTTCTGGGTGCAGCTGCGCTGTCAACATTGCTTGGCGTAGGTGCCGAGCTTGGATCGGGTACGGATACGGGTGCCAATACAGACATTGTTCAGGCGTTACGTCTAGGTGCGGCCAATTCGCTGAATCAGACGGGGCAGCAGGTGGTACGACGTAATCTGAATATCCAGCCAACGCTGACAATTCGTCCGGGATTTCCGGTCAGAGTGATCGTCAATCGTGACATCATCCTTGAACCGTACAAAGGATAAGCGGGATGGCAAAGCTCAAGATTGAAACGGTTCCCGACGATAAGCCAATAAAGGTAAGCGTCGAACTGCCTGCGGCCCTGCACCGCGATCTAGTTGCGTACGCCGAAGCCGTGGGTAGCCAAAGCGGACAGCCAATTAATGATCCCCTCAAACTTATCGTGCCCATGCTGAAACGCTTCATGGCGACGGACCGCGCCTTTGCAAAGTCGCGAAGACAGCGTTTTGCCTCGGAAAAACGGGATCGCGCTCGGCCCGTAGCTTAAAAGAGACCTGAGGGCCGGTTTGATGGACGCTGCTTAGGCCAGGAAGACGCGCTAACCCCGGTCAGGCATCAGCGGCCAAGGCTCGCAATGCCGTCGTTGCCAGACGCTGGAACATGGCGTTGATCCGCTGGGACGGCAGCTTTGCGCCCCCATCGAGCCACCAAGTCAGGACGGCCATGAACGCTCCCACGATGTACTGAACTGCGAGTTCACGCGGAGTGCCGTGCGGGTCCTTGTTCCGAATTTCCGCAAGTTCGCCATGTACGATTTCGCATAGCGTCTGACGAATGGTAGTTAGCGCGATGGCGCCGCCTCGGCTCCCCACGAGCGCACGGTAAAGATGGATATGATCGCGCGCATGCTCGAACATCGTCGACGTGAATGCCAGGCCGGGGACATTCGTATCCGTCAAGCTCGAAGCGCTCTCTTGGCGTTCGATGAGCTCGCGGCGCAAATGTTCGAGGCCACGGCGCTTCAGATCGTCTTTGCTCGTGAAGTGAGCATAAAACGTCGACCGGCCGACATTGGCACGCTCGCAAATCTCCTCGACGGTGATCGCCTCGTAGTCTTTCGCCATGATCAGGGAGAGCAGTGCCTGATGCAGCATCTCTCTGCTTCGCATCACGCGGCGATCGATCGGCGGCTTCGCCATTTGCCTCTCCGTTCTCGGTCAAACCGATCTTTTTGTGCGGTATCGGACGCGACAGGGGAAAGCGTCCGGCAAAAGCAATTCGAACGCTGCGTCTTTTATCGTACACCGTGTCCGGTTTTGCAACGCGAGCATGGAAGATGCGCTTTCGCCCCGGCACCGAACGAAAAGATGGTCCGAAATCTGCGCGCCGACCGGCGGACGCCATGCCCCGTTGGGTCAAGATATTTTGCGCGGTTGGTCTGATCATGGTCGCGACCGTAATCGGCTTGCATCTTGCCGGCGGTGGGGTGGGGCATATGGTTCATGGCGACGCGGATCCTGACGCAGCGCCGGCTGAACATGGTCGGCATCAGCAATGACCGCAGCATTGGGCCTTCGAAAATTTGCGCTGACTTTGCACATCGTTGCGTCGGTTGGGTGGATCGGCATCGTCGCGGGTTTCCTTGCGCTGGCTATTGCCGGGCTTGTCAGCTCGGATGCGAGCCTCGTGCTTGCGAGTTATCTCGCTATGGATTTTTCTTACCGGACAGTTGTCATTCCGCTTGGGCTTGCTTCGTTGACAACGGGTCTCGTTTGTTCCTTCGTGACCGACTGGGGCGTTTTCCGGCACTACTGGGTCGTGGTGAAACTTGTGCTCACCACACCTGCCATTATTCTCATGCTGGTGCACATCGAGCCCGTGAGGCGCGCGGCGCGCATGGCGACGGCAACGATGTGGCCGGGCGCTGATCTCGCTGGATTGCGCCTGCAGATTGCTGGCGAGGCGAGCGCGGCTCTTGTCGCGCTGCTGGTTGCGACTGCACTCTCGATATACAAGCCGCGAGGCAGGATTCGTCGCTCCGTGCGCGATTGACGGTGCGTGCCACTTGCCCGCGCTCGGGGGCCTTCCTGCTTGATTGAACGGGACGGGCAAGTTCCCGTCGCAGCTGACGGCCTTGACTGGCCACTTTTGGTCAGGCATGGCCCTGGGGTAGCGCCGCACCATCATGAAAATGGGGGCGGTCAATTCCCAAGTCTCGCGGGAAAAGAAACTTGGCGGACGCCCCCATCTTGCGGTACGCTTTTCGGCGGCGATTGGGAATCGAGACCGTGTTCGTTTGTCTGGGAAAATCGGCAAGGACGGTGGCAGGGCGGCTGGCCGCTTTGATCTACCTGTTTTGTGTCCTCGCGCCCGGCGCGGCGCTTGCGCTTGGTTCCGGGCCCACACCCTGCTTCGATGAAGAAATCCCTGTCGTCCGAGTTGCTATGCCGCATCAGCATGCGGGAGCGACGACGCAGAAGCACAGCGGAACACGGGCGGACCGCCACGCCGATGCATCGGGCACGCCAGCTAGGCATAGCCACCACGGCAAGGATGCGCTCGGACCGTGCTGCGCTTTGATGTGTGTCTCTGCGATTCCGGCGGAACTGGTGTCGTTCGTGACCCCATCGCTACCTGTCTCCATCTGCGTTAGTGAAGCGTATCGGAGCCTGTACAGCGAGGCGCCTCCGCAGCTCTACCGTCCCCCCATCGCCTGATCCTGCATCGGCAAGTCGGCGCCGTGCGGGATCTCTGCACGCGCCCGTTTCTTATCGGCAGATCGGGAAAGCCCCATGTTTGCGCGAGCTTCAAGGTTCGCTGCCGTCTCAACGGCGCGCGAAGCCTGTCTAGGACTTAGAGCTGTAGCTGTTGCTGCCGCCGCACTGGCTAGCGTTTTTGGGCGCCGATCAGGAGGGTTCGTGGCGCTAACGGCGGCGCTCGGCCTTTCGGGGTGTGCCTCCTTCTCCCCGGATGGCGGCATGACCGTCGTTTCCGATATTGCCGGGCGAACCATCGGAAAGGATGTCGCGTTCGTGCGGTCGAGAGACGACGATACGCGTGCCTCTGACACTGTCCGGCGCCTCTTGGCGCGTACGCTTACGGCAGATGCTGCCGTGCAGATCGCGCTGCTCAACAACAGGGGCCTGCAGGCTTCCTACAATGATCTGGCTCTGGCAGAGGCCGATCTCGTCCAGCAAAGTCTGCCGCCCAATCCAACTTTTTCAATTTCGAGCATAGCGGGCGACGCGGCAAGTGAAGTTGAGCGGCGCGTCGTCGGCGATATTCTGGCGCTCGCAACTTTGCCGTTCCGTACCAACATCGCGCGGGAACGTTTCAGAGAGGCTCAGCTTCGCGCGGCTCTGGAGACGCTGCGGCTCGCAGCCAACGTCCGGCGCGCCTACTACCGAACGGTTGCGGCCAACGAATTGGCCGGCCTGTTAACTGAAGCGACGTCGACGGCCGAAGCCGCGGCAAGGCTTTCCAAAAAGCTCGCCGAGACCGGATCGATCAACAAGCTCGACAACGCACGTGAGCAGGTGTTCTCCGCGGAGACGACGACGGATCTGGCTGCTGCCCGACAGGAGGCCGCGACCTCCCGAGAACGACTCGTACGGCTCCTGGGTGTTTCGGACGGCGATCTCGACTTCAAGCTGCCAGGCCATCTGCCTCCGCTGCCGCGAAAACCCCGGACGCTGCCGGGCATCGAGGTTGACGCCTTGCAACATCGGCTCGATCTCCAGATCGCGCGGATGGAGCTCGATGCGTTGGCGAAGTCCCTCGATCTGACAGAGGCGACCCGGTTCGTCACGATGGTCGATCTGGCAGGGATCGACAGAAACACCAAGGAACCGGAGACCCCTCAGTTCAGGGAGCGCGGCTTCGATATCCAGTTCCAGATCCCCATCTTCGATGGCGGGGAGATACGCGTCAGGCAGGCCACTGAGACTTACAACCGGGCGCTTAATCGGCTGACCGAAAAGGCCGTCAACGTGCGCTCCGAAGCGCGCGATGCCTATCGTATTTACCGTTCGAGCTACGACATCGCGAGCCGCTACGAGCGTGAAGTGCTGCCGCAGCGGCAAACCATCATGGACGAGTTGCAACTCCAGTTATCGAGCATGCAGGTCGATGTCTTCGCTCTCGTAACAGAGATGCGTCAGCGCGTAGCATCACAGCGCGCCGCCATCGAAGCCAAGCGCGCATTCTGGATTGCGCAATCCGATCTGCAGACCACCGTAAACGCCGGGGGAACCGACGGCGGCGAGAGCGCGTCGTCAATGGCACCTGCAACAGAAACGGCAAGCAGTCACTGAAGGACAAGGTCATGTTTTCTCGCAGAGGATTTCTGGGAACCGCGGCATTGATCGGTGTCAGCACCGTCAGCGGCCGCGCCCAAGCGGCGGCCATTCCGGAGGCGCCGGTCAAGGACAATGCCGTGATGCAACCGCCGCTGCACCCTTCGAGCGGCCCTGACTATCGTCCTGTCGTCACCCTGAATGGCTGGTCGCTGCCGTGGCGGATGAACGGCGACTGGAAGGAATTTCATCTGGTCGCGGAGCCGGTGGTACGGGAATTCGCGCCCGGCATGAAAGTGAACCTCTGGGGTTACAACGGCCAGGCGCCGGGACCGACGATCGAAGCGGTCGAAGGCGACAAGGTTCGCATCTTCGTGACCAACAAGCTTCCCGA
>JAJYAH010000799.1:0-2098 GCA_021779635.1 Pseudomonadota bacterium
GCGTCGGCGCAAGAGCAAGCGCGCCGTGACCCGGGATGTTTTGGACCGCTTGCTCGCGACCTGCTCGTCAGATCGGCTCGCCGATACGCGCGATCTAGCCATCCTGCTCTTGGCCTTTGCCTCCGGTGGGCGCCGGCGCAGCGAGGTCGCGCGGCTGCGGGTCGAGCAGCTCAGCGACGAACCGCCTGTGCCGCTCGATCCACTTGATCCGAAGTCGCCGACTTTGCCGAGCGTGGCTATTCAGCTCGGCCGCACCAAGTCCGGCAACGCCGACGACGAGGGGAGGGTGCTGCTGGTCGGCCCGCCGGTCGAGGCGCTGCGCGAATGGCTGGAGCGGGCGGACATCAGCCAGGGGCCGATCTTCCGCTCGATCGATCGCTGGGAGGCGATCGAGGAGCGGGCGCTGACGCCGCAGTCGATCAACCTGATCGTCAAGCGCCGTTGCACGATGGCGGGGCTCGAGGCGAAGGAGTTTTCCGCGCACGGCTTGAGATCGGGGTATCTGACGGAGGCGGCGCAACGCGGCGTTTCCCTGTCGGAGGCGATGCAACAGTCCCAGCATCGCTCGGTGCAGCAGGCAGCCAGCTATTACAACGAAGCAGATCGCACGCGTGGGAAGGCCGCCCGTCTCGCACTATAAGGTGGATGCAAGTCTACTGAATGGCGCGCTGGAATCATTGTTGTCAGCTGACAACATGATCGTTGACGTTAGTCCGTCCGCTGATGTTGTCAGCGGACAACATTCGCGTGGAAGGTGCAGCGGGCACTGATTCGGTGTTAGGAATTCATTAACCCTTTAATTCTTGCTCAAATCGGAGAATCGTGGCCTTCTCTCAAAACGGAAAGAAAGCGTCTGACGCTGAGAAACCGTCTTGAGAGAGCGAATGGTACACTTAGCGGAACAGCAAGTCACCAAGGACGAAACCGCGTCCGCACGTGTCACCCGCCATGCCGGCATTCTTTCTGGCCAACTTCGCTCGCTTGCCACGACGCTTTTTCCCCCTTCGGCGAGCAAAGGGCTTCGATCGTTCACGTCAGGTGAAGTTGCGCGTATCGTCGGCGTATCCGATGGCTATCTCCGACAACTCTCGCTGGATGGCCTCGGACCAACTCCAACAACTGGTCACGGCGGGCGCCGATCTTACACCCTAGCTCAGATTAATGAGTTGCGTGGATACCTCGCGACTGCGCGCCCGCGAGAAGCCCTAGAGTTTCTCCCGCGCCGCCGCTCCGGCGACAAACTTCAAATCATCACCGTCGCGAACTTCAAGGGCGGCTCCGCCAAGACGACAACGGCACTGTACCTCTCGCAATATCTCGCCCTTGCGGGTTTTCGGGTCCTCGCGATCGACCTCGATCCGCAAGCTTCACTGTCCGCAATGTTCGGCTATCAGCCGGAATTCGACATCGCTGAGAACGGCACGCTGTACGGTGCAA
This sequence comes from Pseudomonadota bacterium, assembly GCA_021779635.1. Next base: position 1,438 of record JAJYAH010000799.1, read on the forward strand.
TTCGGTATGACGAACATCGCCGCCCGATGCGTGAAGTTGTCCGGCCGACCTATTTTGATGGAATAGGGCTTGTTCCCGGCAACCTTGAGCTCATGGAATTTGAGCACCATACGCCTCGCGCAATGATCGAGCGGCGCGAACGCGGCCATGATCTGTTCTTCCGCCGCGTCGCCAGTGCCATCGATCAGGTTGCCGATGACTATGACGTCGTTGTCATCGACTGCCCGCCTCAACTTGGTTACTTGACGATGGGGGCATTGAACGCTGCAACGGCGATGCTCGTCACGATCCATCCGCAAATGGTCGATGTCGCGTCTATGAGCCAGTTCCTACTGATGACCTCGGATCTTATGTCCGTTATCGAGGAAGCTGGCGGCCGACTGGCCCATGATTTCATTCGTTACGTCATTACGCGACACGATCCAAATGACGTGCCCGAAGCTCAAATTGTAGCCCTCCTTCGGAACCTGTTTGGATCGGATGTACTACAGGCCACGGTGTGGAAATCGACCGCAATTGCCAATGCCGGTCTCACCAAGCAATCGCTTTATGAGCTAGAGCGCGGCTCCGTGGGGCGAGGCACTTACGATCGGGCGCTGGAATCAGTTGACGCCGTCAATGCCGAAGTGTCGCAACTTCTAAAGAAGGTATGGGGTCGATG
>JAJYAH010000799.1:2108-3671 GCA_021779635.1 Pseudomonadota bacterium
AGCGCACTGACACCATCAAGAGCCTTTTCACGGCCCCACAATCGAACCCGTTGTCAGCTGACAACGCGCCAGCTGCCTTGCCGCGGGTCTCGTCGGGTTCGGTCCGCTCGTTGAAAGATTCGTTTTCCGAGGTCGAGAGAGAAAACGAGGATCTTCGCGAAAGAATCGCATCCGGTGCTGTAATAGCTCAAATCGACCCTTTGCTTATCGATCCGTCACCGCTGGCCGACCGGTTCCGCGACCATGACGATAGCTCGTTCGAGGCGCTTAAACAGTCGATCGCACAGCGTGGCCAAGAGGTGCCTATTCTCATTCGGGAGCATCCTGAAATAAAAGGGCGCTACCAGAGCGCCTATGGCCACCGACGAGTCCGCGCCACGCGCGAATTAGGCATTCCCGTCAAAGCAATCCTGCGATCGCTGTCAGATGAAGCCCTTGTCGTGGCACAAGGACTCGAGAACGCACCACGCGAAGATTTGAGCTTCATTGAACGCGCTACCTTCGCAATGCATATCGAAGATGCAGGACATAGCCGGTCAGTCGTACAAGATGCGTTGTCGATCGACAGAGCCGAGGCATCAAAGCTTCTTGCGGTCGCCCGATCGGTTCCGACCGACGTTATTCACGCAATCGGGAAGGCTTCGAAGGTTGGCCGCGGCCGTTGGCAGTCGTTTGCAGAACTGATCAAGGATGCCGCTGCGCTCAAACGTGTCAGAGCGGTGATCGCTGAAGCGAAATTTGCAGAGCGCGAAACCGACGCGCGATTTCTTGCCGCATTTTCAGCAGCCAGCCGCCCATCTCGTGCGGGGACATCGAAGCCGTCGGAGGAGAAGCCGGTCTTTTCCGTATCCGGCGATAGGATTGCGCGCGTGCGTCACGCCGAGCGCGAATTGAAGCTCACCATCGACAAGAATGTCTCGACGACATTCGCGGCATTTCTTGTGGACCAACTCCCGGCCCTGTTCGACGCCTTTTCCGAGACGAGCGACGGCCAGGAACCTACCGAGGCCTGAGGGCCTCGTCCCGTAACCACAAACCAGGAGCAGACAAGGGAAAAGAAAAAAGGCCCCCGAAACAGAGTTCCGGAAGCCTTCTCTTCAAGTTTGGCGACTGACAGAGAATCACTTTCGCGAATCGCAGTCAAGAGTTTCTACGCGATTTGATCGCCGTTTCGGCGAGCAGATTTTCTTTGCCCAGCTGAGGCAAAGACATGCAGTCACACTCTCCAACGACGCCTTTTGGGCGGCGATCGCTGACGCTTGCCCATGTGGCAAGTCAGCTCGGGGCAACCGCGCGACCGCCCGAAAAGGTCGTGCACAAATGGCATGTTTTCCACGCCATCTGTACGGCGCGGCCGCGCCTTGGGGTGTCGGAGCGCTCGCTTTCCGTGTTGAACGCGCTTTTGACCTTCCATCCGGAGACGGCACTGACAGGGGAGGACGACCTCATCGTCTTTCCGTCCAACGACAAGCTGACATTGCGGGCGCACGGCATGCCCGCCTCGACATTACGCCGCCACCTTGCCGTCCTGGTCGACGCTGGGTTGATCATTCGGCGCGATAG
>JAJYAH010000074.1 GCA_021779635.1 Pseudomonadota bacterium
GAATCCTGGACGCATGTTCAGATCCGCGAACTGCTGCGGAGAGCGCTCGATGACGGCTCGGCGGACTTGGATACATGTACGGCCGCCGCCCTCTGGCTCGCCCTGAATCATCCATTCGGATCGGAAACCGTGAGACGGCACGTGTCCTCCTCGCTATGCGAATTGGATCGCGCTCATATCACCCTGTCTTCGGATGCTCGGCACATGTGGAGTGTCGCCGTATCCGAAAAGCCCGGTCTTATGTAGCTTCCGCCACCACGCGCACGTTCGCGTGTAGACATTTGGCATTTATCATCCCTGCCGTTGGTGTTTTGGCGGGAGAGCGGCATTGGCGCAGGCGCATGTCATCGATGCTTTGCGCGACAAGCGATCTGAACTCGCCGGGATGGTGAACCGCCTGGAGCAGGAACTGGTCGACCATCGCGCCAGTCTGACCCATCTCGATGCGACCATGCGACTATTCGATCCTGACAGCCGGCCGGAGGACGTCCGACCCAGGCAGCAGCGAGCCCGGAATGTCTGGTTCCATCCTGGTGAGTGCCTGCGTCTGATCTACGATGTGCTGCGCGACGCCGCGGAACCATTGACGACACGAGAACTTGCCGAACGGATCATGGACGCGAAGGCGATCGCGGCGATCGATGACCGCGGGCGTATACTGATCGAGCGGACTATTCTCGGCTCGCTCAACCGGGCGAAAGAGACGATCGAGCGAAGCGAGACGGCGGGTGTGGTCAAGTGGCAGGTGAGCTAGGCGGTATGTGCGCGCTGCCAGTAGCCGCAGAAGTCAACCGATGGCCGGCATTGCATCGCCAGACGGACCACGCCGTGCACCTGCTCGCCGTTGCTGACGCGGCGGAGGTCCTCACGCCAGGCTGCTTCCTGGGCATAGCGAAGGAGATACGGCCCAGCGATATGGTGGTGATGCCCGAGCTCGCCACGGCGCAGGCGGGAGAAGTAGGACTCCGCTGCATTGGTGCAGGCCCCGCCGATGCTGTAGCCGTTCTGGTGGTTGATGCGCAGCATGGCGAACCGGGCGTGCAGCTTGTTCCAGGCAGGGCTTTCATCGGCGTGAACCACGGTCCCTTTGTTGATCCGCTGGCGGATCGCCGGCACGGCGCCCTCCTCAGCCGCGTACACCTGCGGCAGCGTACGGCCGTCACGCTCGCGCATCACGACAACAACCTGACGTTTGCCCGATTGGTTCTCGGCGAGCCGTCGGTCGATCCGATCGGCCGCCAGGTTCTCTGGCCGGACGTGACCGCCGAAATAGGCACCATCGACCTCGGCAACCCGTCCCTCACCGCCGATGCGCAGCGCCTTCATACTCCATGCCACGGCTTCGCGCAGCTTGTGCGCGAGAACAAATGCCGTTTTGTATTGGACATCGAGTTCACGAGCGCAGGCGAGCATGCTCTTGCCTTTAACTTCGTTGCAGAAGGCTACGATGGCAAGCAGATAGGTCCTCAGTGGCAGCTTGTGCCAGGCGAACAGGGTACCCGAGGTGATGGAGAAATCACCACGACACGCCTTGCAGCGCCACCGCGGATCAGTGGCTGATCGCGGACACGCCCAGCAAATCGTGCAGCCGCAACCCGGACAGACCGGCTTGCCATCGGTCTCGGGCCAACGCAGGCGCAGGAACACATTCTCCACCCCGCGATCCGACATGCGCATGATCTTGGCGGCGCTCAGCGAGCGTGCCGCAGCAGAAAGCAGGAAGTGTTGCGCCATGTGGACCCATCGCCGGAGCACCAAACCAGCACTCTCCTGCCAGGATCTGCACAAAAGTACAAGCCCGAATTCACAAGTGGCGGTTGCTACATAACGCCGGAAAAGCCTGTCGAACCTCAAGTCGTGATGGCGGCATTTCCGCAAGGAACGAATGTTTGTCTCGAGTTTAGCGGCCTCAGCAATCCACCCATTCCCCACTGAGACGACGCCCCAATGCACGACGAGGCAACCGAGAAGAGCACAACCTAAGCAACCCAGCGCTGTGGCCGCCCGGGTTGGCGTAGTCCAACACGCGTGAGCCGACCCCAACAGTCAAGCGCCGGCTTAGGCTCAGCATGACGATGGGCGCCGAACCCGGCGGCAGGTTCGATGCAACTGGGCAGCCCACTGGCACGGACTCTGCGTCAGGCCCATCTGTCCGCGATGGTGACCTCCCGCCGTGCCGTCTTGGCGTCCGTTCTGCTACTCTCCGCCAATCCGGCGCCCGCCGCGGATCCCGACCAGACGCTGCTTGCCCGCGGCCTCGCTCTGGCGGATGCCACCCCCGACCTCCGCACCTTGACCATCTCTCAGCGCGGCTTGCTCGTCGCCCAACGTGTCTGGCGCGGCGCCAGTCTGACGCGCCCGACCAACATCAAATCGGCGGCCAAAACGATCGTGGACGCATTGGCCGGTATCGGCGCCGCGCGCGGCCTTTTTTCCCTCGATGACCGCATCGAACCGATCCTGGGCAATCTCGTCCCACCGGGTGTCGATCCGCGGGTCGGGCAGATCACCATCCGCCACCTGCTCGGCATGCGCGCAGGCCTCGAGGGCACCTCCGGCGCCAACTACGGTCGCTGGGTCTCCAGCCGAAACTGGCTGAGCTACGCCCTTTCGCGCCCCTTCGTCGACGAGCCTGGCGGCCGGATGGTCTACTCCACCGCTTCGAGCCACATCCTCGGCGCAATACTTGCGCGCGTCGGCGGCCAGACCCTTCGCGACCTGGTCCAGACGTGGCTCGGCACCCCGCTGGGGTTTACCGTGCCGGAATGGGCCCGCGACCCCCAAGGCTTTTATTTCGGTGGCAACGACATGGCGATAACGCCGGAAGCGCTGCTGACGTTTGGAGAGTGCTGTCGCAACGGAGGCCGCCACAACGATCGCCGGGTCATTCCGGAAGCCTTCCTGGCTGAGGCATGGAAACCCGCCGTTCGATCCACCTTCAGCGGTCAGCTTTATGGTCTCGGTTGGTGGATCGGCAAGCCGACAGGCGAACCGATGGTCTTCGCATGGGGGTACGGAGGGCAGATGGTGTATCTGCTGCCCCGGCTCGAACTGACCGTCGTGATGACATCGGACGCAGATGTGCCGCGCGTTCCCGGCCAGGTCTTCACCCGCCACACTCTGTTGATCGACGGGATCCTTCCTGCATTCAAAGCAGCGTGAGCTTCCTGAAGGGCGTCACGTTAGCTTTCTGGCGAGTGGCCGGGGTTGAACGAGCCGTCGCTGCCTCGCCGAGTTTGCGGATGACCCGTCCAAACGACAGCACGACAACGCTTTATGACGGCAGGGCCGTCCGGGCAGATAGGAGTGGCAACCAGTCACTCCAGCTGATAGTCCCCTTCAAATTGATTTCGCCAACCTGCTGATTTTCAGCGGACCAGTTCAGCAGGCGCGGCAGCGAGGGCCTGTCGGCCCAGAGCTCGCTCCGCTGCACAGTGGTTGCGACGTAGCGCGCTAAAGGCCCGACCGGGGCCCCCCAACGCCACGTCGGGTTCTCTTGTACGCTGGCTATGGTTCCAGGTGCGGCCCCTAGCACAACAGGGTTTTTTGAGGAGAGATATGATTGGCCGTCCGGGAAATGCCTCAGCCCGTCCGCGAAGCTGCGAAGGGCGTCCGTAGCGGTGCCTGGTCCCACGAAAAGCTCGCTTTCCTGCTTTGGTCCGATGACCAATCCGAGCCGCTCGCGGAAGGACGCGAATGTGTCGGCCTGCATGCACCCGTCGATCAGGAGCACGAACGCGGTGCCTGTCGAGGCGATCGCGTCGTAGAGATCGGCTACATCGAGTTCGCCCAGGGGTGGCGCGGCCTTTCGCGCAATTGTGCCAAGTGAACGGGCGAGCTCGGCCAGATTGCCTCCCATCGGCGCTAGATCGCCGACCCGCCTCGCGGCGACTCGGGTGCGTCCAGCATCGCCCATCAGCAGCGCGAGCGAGTTGTCCTCATACGTGACCATGTGACCGACGTAGTAGAACACCACCACGTAGTAGAACACCACCAGCCGCGCATGGCGCCTCTTTGCGTCCTCGGCAACCTGGCGGGCAAACTGCAAGGTCGCTTCCGACGTGAGCGGCTGCTCACGCGTCACCGCCAAATGCAAGCTTGCCGCGGGCTGATATGATGCCAAGGCACCGGCAAGAACGGCCGCGCTCTCTCCGGTCCAAGGCTGGTTCATTGTTGTCGGTTCAACGTTAATTGCCTTGCGGACACACCCGGGTTATCAATGGGTTAACTGATTCGTTAATTTGGGACTGGAGTCGTTAATTCGAGACTGGCATCGAATCAGGCGCGTTAATTTGAGACTGGATTGCCTCTGAGAGCAGATCATGCCGATTGATGATGAGACACCGCGGGAGTGGGCGGCGGCCGGGCTGCGCGAGCAGACGGTCCGGCGCTTGGTTGCGCTTCCGGCCGCGGAGAGAACACGGGACGTTGTTGCTCGTGAAGCACGGCGGATAGGAATTTCTACCAGCACCCTGTTTCGGTTGCTCGCGGCTTGGCGAGGTGCGCCGGTCCGTTCGACCTTGCTCCCCGAGCCTCGGGGACCGAAGCGTGGCTCGCTCCGGACGCCCTTGGCCAAACGGCGGATCATCAATGAAGCAATCGACCGCCTGTTCCTGAGGCGGGAGGCGCCCCGGATTTCCGACCTTTGCGACGAGATCGAAGCTCGATGCAGGTTAGGTGGTTTGACACCACCGAGCCGGGCGACCGTCGAACGGCATGTCGCCGCGCTCGATCAGCGCCGGGTCGTCAGGCTTCGTGAAGGACCGACGGCCGCCAGCGAACAGTTCACCATCCGCTCCGGCAGGATCGACGTGCTTCGTCCCCTTCAGATCGTTCAGATCGACCATACGCTGGCGGATGTTTTCGTAGTTGATGAGGAGACACGCGTTCCCGCCGGTCGTCCGTATCTGACGCTGGCGATCGACGTTTTCAGCCGGATGGTCGTGGGGTTCCATCTGACCATGGATTACCCGAGCGTTCTCTCAGTTGGGCTTTGTCTGACCCAGGCGGTGTTTGAGAAGGGAGATTGGCTCGAAAGCAGAAACATCCGCCTCTCGTGGCCTTGCTCCGGTCTTCCGGAGCTCTTTTATCTCGATAACGCGGCGGAATTTCACTCAAGGGCGTTGGCGCTCGGGTGTGAGGAGCATGGCATCAAGGTCGACTTTCGTCCGCCACGCACGCCGCACTTCGGGGGGCACATAGAAAGACTCATCGGCACAACGATGGGCGCGCTTCATCTTTTGCCCGGCACGACACGGAGCACCGTTGCAGACAAACGCGACTACCACCCGGAGCGCCGCGCAGCGATGACATTGCGTCAACTGGAACGATGGATCGCGCTGGAGATTGCCGGGAAATATCACAATCGTATCCATTCCGCGCTTGGCCGCCCCCCAATGGCGGTGTGGAATGAACACGCTGCGGACGCGGTCTGGAAGCGTCCTGGTGACCGCGTCCGGTTCCTGCTCGATTTTCTGCCACGGTGTGAACGCCATTTGCAGAAGACCGGCATCGAGTTCATGAAATTCCAATATTCGTCGCCAGAGTTACGATCCTTTAACATCCGCAAAAAGACGAAGGTTGGGGTCAGGTATGACCCCCGAGACATCAGCCGGATATGGGTGGAAGCAGCTCCCGGCTCGCATGTGGAGGCCCGGTGGCGGGACCTGGGCCTGCCTCCGATGACGTTGTGGGAACGAATTTCCGCGCGGAAACGACTGCGGGCGCAGGGGCGTAAGGAAAGCGACGTGAGAGCCATTGGTTACTCGGTCCTTGAGCAGCGTGCCATTGAGGATGCTGAAGTCGGGCTCACAGCACAGGCCAAGAGAAACCGCCAGCGGCGCAAGCACCTGATGAACCAGGATCGCGAGAAGGCCCCTGCCCCAATGGCCCAGGTGGGCGACGACGTAATAGGGTCCGAGCCATTGACCGACGGCCCGCTCCCGTATTTCGAAACGGAGTTCCTGCATGGCCGGCGCTGAGCATGTCTTCCCTGAAATCGCCGACATGCTCTCCGAGGACGACAGCAGGCGTATCCGGTCCATCCAAGAGGAGCGCTGGGTCAGTTATCCGAGGGCTGTGACGATCCTTCGCAAGCTCGAACGTCTCCTGGAATATCCCCAACGGAGCCGGATGCCCTGCCTATTAATCGTTGGACGGTCGGGGATGGGAAAAACCATGCTGCTGGAACGGTTCGGCCGTCAGAACAATCCGGCCTGGGAGCAGGAAAATGACCGCGAACACACGCCTGTGCTGTCGGTCGTGATCAGGCCACAACCAACTGTCCGCCGGTTTTACGGGCAGATTCTTTTCGCGCTGAAAGCGCCGACGACCTCGACGGCGGCGTCCGGTATCATCGAAGATCGTGTCTACCATCTCCTCCGGGCGCTCGGCACCAGGATGCTGATCGTCGACGAAGTTCATAATGTCTTCACGGCGACACGATCGTCGGACCGGGACGCGATGATGGCGCTGCTGCGGACGCTGACCGGAGAACTCAAGATCTCGCTTGTGTGCGCGGGAACGAGCGAAGCTGAAAACGCCCTTCTCGGTGATGAACAGCTCGCCAGCCGTTATGAGCCGCTGACGCTCCAGGCATGGCAGCCGTCCACGGAGTTCCAGGGTTTGGTCGGCAGCGCGCTGCGTTCGATGCCACTGCGGCAGCCATCCGAACTCAATCCCTTGGCGATACGACACTTGGTCGACATCAGCCAGGGCGTGACTGCTCGGATCTTCAGAGTGCTGGCGGATCTCGCGGAAGAAGCGATTCTGTCGGGGGCCGAACGGATCAACAGCGGGGCGGTGCTCGACTTGCCTCTGGCCCCGCGCGCGGCGGCCGCATGAAATGAGCGCGCTGCCTCTCACCGCCAGGAAGGAACCGGGCGAATTGTTGTCATCGTGGCTCGACAGAACAGCCGCGTTGCACCGGGTCTCGCGGCTGCATTTGCTGACCTGGGCGGGCTGCAGCCCTAGATCGCTTCGCGCGATCGACGAAACCCTCGTGGATGATGATGTTCGGGTGATCGCGTCGATGCTGCGATCTTCGGCGGAGGAAGTGCTCGCGAGCACTCACCGCTGGCTCGGCCGTCTCTCCACCGGTCTGGTCCGGAGGAGGGGGCGAGAGGTCGAATGCCGCCGGTGCCTGGTTGAACTCAGGCGTCAGCACGGAGCCGTGGTGCGGATGAAACATTGGCGTGAAGGATGGCGTATCCTTTGCGAGCGCTGTGGCGGCGTTCTCACCCAGCAAGGCGAAGAGGATTTCGACGCGGAACTGAGATGGTCCTGGTATGCCCCCGTCGTAAGAAACGCACACCGAGGCTCCGAGTTGGTAGCCGCCGTTGTTCGTGGAGAACATCGGCTCCCGGCAATCTCTACCTCTTCCGGGGAGGAGCTCTCGGTTAGGCACGGAGCTCCCGTGTTGCCCGGATTCGTCACGAGCATGTTTGGCTCAAAGCTGACGTCAGGACCGAAAGGGGCCACGCTCGCCAATCTTAGCTTTCCATGTAGGATTTTCGTCCTTGCCGCGACCGGAGCCCGGTCCTCCGCCGAAGCTGAATGGGCCCGGCATCTCCTCCGAGTCTGGGAGGTCAACCGGAAGCTGGGCCGCGAGGCTGACAAACGGAGGAGACGAAAGCGCGGCAAATCTCAGTCCCAATAATAACGTTAATTTGGTTCTGAGGCCGACCCAGTCTCAAATTAACGGTCGGCGGATACCGTAACAATCTCCCAGTCCGGGAATTAACGTTCAACCGACAACTGCGTCCAGGTTGCCACCTCGGCTAGCAGATTGGTGATACGGATGCGTGGCAACATGGTGTAGAGGCGGGCGGCCAAGGCTTCGGCCTCCGGCGGTGTCGATTTCTCGATCGGCGAGATCTTGAGCGCGCCCTTGGTCAGCGTGACATCCGGCAGCTTGCCCTCGGCGGCACGAGCATCGACCGCGGTCATTCGTTCATCGAGCAGAGTCCGGCGGGCCGCAATGAACGTCTCGAAGTCCGCCTCGACGGCGATCGGCAGGTCGCCGCTTTGTTGGAGCTTTTCCAAAGTCTCCGTTGAGATCAAGCGTTCTTCGTAGGATTTGTATTGCCGGCTGCCTGTCACCCATACATCGCCGGCCCGCAACCGATCCCGTAGTTCCGACAGCACGCAGAGTTCGTAATAGCGCCGGTCGATGGTGCCGCCCGGCATCACCTGTGCTGCCCAGCGCTGTCTGACGAACGCGGTCGGCGCCGATTTTGGCAGGCTGGATTTCTCCGAGCGGTTTGCTTCTCGTAGCACTTCGATGGCCCGCATCAACGAGGCAGACGCTGGCACGCTCTCAAACAAGAAGGTCTCCAGAAATGCCGGCGACCATCGCCGGACGCCGGCGTAGTGCTCGCCGAGGTTCTTGTAGGCATCAAATTCCTCCGGTCGCGCCAAGGCTTCGGCTTCGGCGACACACGTGCAAAATTTCTCCCACGACATCAGCGCGATGATCGCATCATATCCATCCTGCTGGTCATTGCGGCCGGTGGTCAACGCGGCGCCAACACGTGCGAAGAGACGGACTTTGTCATTGATTGCTCGAGCATCGGCCTGAAACGCGCGAGCATGCCGACCCTCGGCTTTGCGGAACATGGCGCCGACCAACCGATCAAACAGATCGACGGCCGGGTCGGTCAGGCTGGCGGTGAGGTCCACGCTGATCGCCACCAAAGTCGCGTGCCGGCGCTGCCGTTCATAGTCGGCAACATGCTGGACAGTGGAGCGGCCGGCTTCACGCGCGAGTTGTGCCAGCCGCGCCTGATGGACGAGATGACCACGGCCCGGCTCGATACCGATGCCACGCACTTTCTCCAGCCGCTCGATCACGCCAAGCATAGCCGCAGGCTTGGCGGCTTCCGGCATCTGCCTCAACCAGGTCAGCCAGGTCTGGCCACCCTCCTCGCGACGCTGGGTCAGCCCATCGAGGCGCTTGCGCTGTTCGGCGGACAGCCCATTGGTCAGCCGACGATGTGCTTCTCTGCGTGCATGGTGGCGGAGATCGGCGCAGAGCCGCTCAAGCGCGGTGGGAGACGGGGCGACAATGCGGCGTTCGCGGCAATTCCGCATCACCAGTTCGGCCAGATAGGCGAGCCGATCTTTCTCGATCGCCTGAGGCAGAAGTACGCCGGTCAATTCAGCCGCGAGACGTTTGCCGAAAGGGCGGAGGCCAAGCTGTTCCTGGCACTGGATAGCGTGGCGTTGGCGGTTTCGTTCCTCGTCAATGTATGTGTCGATCGATTCCGGAAGGAGACCGTCCAGAACCTGGGGGGCTAGACTGCTCTCCAAAACGGGCGGCGCGCCCAACGCTCCGCGACGGTATAATCCCGGTTGAGCGTGCCGTTCACGGCGGAGGTCCGGACTTTCAGCATCAAATGAGCGCCCCGCGGAGACCACCTCATTTGCTGCTGGGCATTCATTCGCCGATGCAGCAGCCATTGCACCGTGCTCTCGGTGACCGCCGTCGAAATCGGTTCTTCGCGTCGGCGGGCTGTCGCGTAGTCGATGATGATGTTGGATTGTCCTGACACATAAGTCTCGAGATCGCCCAGCAGGCGCGCCACCTTACGTGCCGCGGCAGCAATTGGAGACTTATCGTCGGCTGCGACGCCGACTGTGACGACGGTTTCGGCAATGAGATCCAGAGCGCGTTCGACCTGACCATGCCAGAGGCGCCATCGGATCCGCTCGATGGTCTCGGTGAGGCGAGTGCCAGCCTGGCGATCAGTCTCCGTAGCGTCGGGCCAGCTCGTGGCCGCCTGGGCGACGTGCTGAACCCGCATCGCAAGGTGGAACCAGTCCAATACATGATGAGTCGGACCGGGGCTGGCGGCTTCGCCAAGCGATCGCGGGCCATCGGCACCATCGCTCAGGATGGTAATCGGTGTCGCTGGCGTCGCCCCCAATCCATGAAGCACACCGCGCAACTGTCGAGTTTGCGAAGTCGCCTCCGCTGGCACGCTGGCAAATACGACCTGTTTCCCCTCATCGTTGCTGACCTGAGCGAGGAGAACCTCGAACGTGCGCCCCTGATACTGGCGAGCCGCCCGCACGTGGCCGCCGTCAATGGAGAGTGCAATCGACTTCGTCGCCACCGCCGACACCGACTTGGATCCCGCCCCCGCGACAGCCTCTTGCTCCAGCCTGGTGCCAACACGAAGGGTTCGCTGCCGGGTGGTTTCCACCGCCTGTGGCTTACCGAGTGGTAGAAACTCCGCCAGCAGCGTCCGCGCCCGGCGGTAGGGTAAGAGCGAACCCATCTTTGCGACGGTCCGCTCGTACTCCGGCGTGCATCGGTCGGGCATGATCTCGGCAACCGGGTTGAGCGTCCGCCGGCTGGTCACCGCACACCGACACGGGGTAAAACGCGGCGCGCGGACCTCCACCGTGCCGAACAACGACACCAACCGCCGGGAGCGCTGATCTTTGAGGGGCCGCTGGGCGCCGCAGCGCTGACATCGTCGGCGGCGGCGGCAATGATCCTCCGCCTGGGCTTGAACGAGATGGACCTGCAACGCAGCAAGCAGATGTTTGCCTTCCTCCAGCGTCAGCCCGATCATTTGCGGCGCATATTCGGCCACGGCCGCGCGACCGCCGACCTCATGGACGCCAACGATCCCATCCGGTCCGACCAGCTCCAACATGACCCGCCACTTCATCCCGAACTCCCGGCTAACGACCGGGCGGTCCCATAGCACCCCCCACGTTTTGGACGGTCTCTCACACCTGACGAAACGGCGCTACTGAGCCTGCTGCACCGCTAGCGCGACGAAGCAATTGGCAAGGGTCGCTCCATCACGCGCATCGCAGTCGCCTTCGAGGCTGGGCGTGACGGATTTTGGCTGGGACGCTGGTTGGCCAAGCACGGCATCGAGGTGCACGTCATCCATTCGAGCAGTGTCGCGGTCTCGCGGGAACACAAGCGGGCAAAGACGGATCGTCTGGACACGGCCATGCTGACACGGGTGTTTCTGGGTTGGTTGCGCGGTGAGCATGGCCATTGCGGAATGGTGGCGGTTCCGACGATCGGGGAAGAGGATGCCAAGCGGCCGGGCCGTGAGCGGGAGAGCCTGGTCGGTGAACGCACGCGCATCATCAATCGCATGAAGTCCACTCTGGCCCGGCTCGGCATCCGCGGATTTAAGCCACAGCTGCGCAAGGCGCCACAGCTTATCGAGGCGCTGCGGACGCCTGAAGATGTACCGATCCCGCCGAACACACTCGAGGAGATGCGGCGCAATTTCGCCCGGTTGACCATCCTGCGCGAGCAGATCAAGGCCATCGAGGACGCCCGCCTGCAGCAACTTGAGGACGCGCCGCAGGCCGCGCCAAACGCGATGGTGCGGCTGCTGGCCAGCGTCGTCGGACTGGGCGTCGAAACGGCGTACATGCTGGTGCACGAAGTATTTTCGCGTACCCTGCGCGACCGCAGGGCGGTCGCCCGCTACGCAGGAATCACCGGTGCGCCTGACGAAAGCGGATCCAAACGGCGCGAAAAAGGCCTAACCAAGGCGGGTAATGCCCGGGTGCGTCGCGGCATGATCCAGCTCGCCTGGCGGTTCTTGCTGTTTCAGAAGGATAGTGCATTGGCCCAGTGGTTCCGAACCCGGACCGAGGGCGCCGCGGGCGCACGCAAGACGCAGATGATCGTCGCACTCGCCCGCAAGCTGCTCATCGCCCTCTGGCGCATGGTCACCACTGGCGAAGTTCCGCACGGCGTCGTGCTGCGGCAAGCAGCTTAGCCGCCTCGCAGATGATGCGCGCAAACATACAAGACTTCGGCGAGCCGGGCGGGGATTCCTCTGCCTGACTGGCCGATCACGATCCGAGGTGGTGGTGACCCGAGCCAGAACATGGTCATCGAACCGTTCGTTAGAATGGGCCCCCCGCCTCGGATCCTCGCCGCCGAAGCGAATGATTGCTTCATGGTCCGGCTCCGACAGGGGGCCAACCGAATACAAGGGTGCGGCGCGAAGTTTCGCGCGCAATGGCGGGCTCCCCTCGGTTCGTTGCTCTCCGGCTCGTTTCCGACACGGACGTATTGGCCGATACCGACCCAGATCAAGCAACGTCTTTGCGACAGCGATAAAGGAAGACAGCCAAGCCGGTAGCACGGTGCTCAGGCGTGGTAAATGGTGGGTGCTCGCCATGCTCGTTCCGCCCGTAAAGAACGGGCGGCCCTGCGCGTGGCTCCGCTCCCGCCGCGCAAAGAAAGCGCGCGGCGCATTTGCCAAGCCTTCCGCTCCATGCCGTTCAGATGGTGTCGGGACGAGGGGCGTCCCGACACATCGACGTAACGCGCTCACCGCGCGGCGTCGAACAAGGGGCTTGGTATTGGAGATGCTTCTCACCCGCCTGGCTGACGTCGATACACCGGCCAGCAGGATCGTCCAGCCCTACATAGTGGAGGCCCGTGCGGAATCAGCTTGACACAGGAAGTCCCATACAAGTTCTGGCCAAGAACGCGCCGGGGCCGACTACGGCAAACAGGGCGTCCGTCTAGCCGCGGCTACAACTATACCGGGGAAATCTGATGCTCCATCCCTGAGCAGCGCAGTGTCAGTTTGCGCCCGCAGCGGCGGCAACGGATCAGCCCAGCAAGCAGGGCGTCGCCATGCTATGGCGCGCCGTGGTGCCGACTGCTGGGAATATTGCTGCTGACCATCGTGCGGATCGCCTCGGCCTTCTCCCAGCTTGCATAGCCTTCGTGGGCGTTCGGCATTAGCGCCAGCCAATCGGCGCGCGACTTGCACCGTATCCTGCCGCCGACAGCGTCGTGCTTGGCATCAACAGACCACGTGAGGGGAGGTTCCCACCATGAGCCGGATCGAAGTTGTCGACTGCTCCCGCTACGCGGCCTGGCGAGTGTTAGGCCGATCTAAAATTGGCTCGGGATAATGCGCCCAGCACGCCAACTCGTTGATTCCAGCGTCGGCTCGGCCAATTCCGAAATTCGAACCTTCTTCCATTTTACGAACCGTGTGGTAGGTTGCCAGAACATGCACGCGGAGAAATACGCGCGCCCGAAATGGGGCGTGACGACCAGTCGAATGGAGGAAAGTATATGGCTCTCATAACAGACGCAGCACGCGGCATGATCGGCACATCCGATCCTCCCATGCGCGTTGAGGTGACGCGGAGGGATATCATCAAATACTCCGTCGCGACAGAGCAGCAGCAGGAGAAATTCCTGCGCGGGGACGAGGCTCCCCCCATGTTTTTGTTCGGTGCGCTGCGTCCTGTGGTGCCGATTGGTGCGCTTGGACCGGATGGCATTCCCGCTTCCTCGCTGACGCCCGACCTGCCGTTGAAACGCTTCATGGCCGGCGGGACGAAAACCCATTACTTCCGCCCGGTCCGGCCCGGCGATGTCCTTGTGGCGACCCGTAGCCTGACTGATATGTATGAAAAACGGGGTTCGCAGGGTGATCTGATCTTCCTGACCTACAAAGTTGATGTGCGCACCGAGGTAGGCGAGCGGATCGCCGAAGAAGTCCAGACCCGAATCGCTCGCTGAGGAATGCCATCATGGTCAATGTCTACGACTGCAAGGTGGGTATGCCGCTGCCGGAACGGCGGCACGAGCCGAGCAATGTTTCGTTGTTCCTGTATAACGCCGCGATCTGGAATGCGCA
Organism: Pseudomonadota bacterium; assembly: GCA_021779635.1. The sequence goes on from JAJYAH010000074.1 coordinate 13,656, forward strand.
TCGCATCCATTACGATGAGACCTATACGACCGGGGTAGAGAAGCATCCCGGCATCGTGGTGGATGGCCCACTGCAAGGCGATTGGCTCACCCAGGTCGTCCTGAACTGGGTTGGAGACGGGGGGGAGATCGTGGAATTCGAGTATTCGAACCGGCGCGCCAGCTATCTGGGCGAGACGCTCGTTTCGGGCGGGAAAATCGAGGCCGTCAAGCTCGCCGAGGCGGAGATCGAGGTCTCTTTGTTCGTCAAAAACGAGCGTGGCGAGGTCACGTCGCCCGGGCGGGCTGTGGTTCGTCTGCGCCGATGACAGGCGGCGCTCCTCTGGGGATGGATCAGGAACAGAGAAGAGGAAAGCGATGGACACGCAGGTATCGAATACACACGCTCAGGCTGCGTCGGCGAACGCGCCCGATTGGGACGCGGTCATCGTTGGCGCGGGCATTTCCGGCCTATTCCAGTTGCATTGCTTGAATCCGACATGATCGTGTACGCCACCGGCTTCGATGCCATCACCGGAAGTTTTGACCGCATCGACATCCGCGGCGAAGGCGGGGTGAATCTGAGCGAGAAATGGCGGGCCGCGCTGGAAACGTTCCTGGGCATCATGGTGGCCGGGTTCCCGAACATGGCGATGTGCATCGGGCCGCATACCGCGCTGGGCAACATACCGCGTTCAGCGGAGTACAACGTCCTCTGGGTCACCAACCTGATCCGGTACATGCGGCAGCATGACTACACCTATGACGCTCCGCGCCAGGAGGCGGTCGAGGAATGGACCAATTTCGTCGTCAAGGCGGGCGAGGGCCTGCTGTCCAACGACAGTTGACAGTTGGATGACCGGCATCAACCAGAATGTCGAAGGCAAGCAGAAGCGGATCATTGCCCGCTACAGCGGAAGCGCGCCCGCTTTCCGCGCCAAGGCGAATGCCGTCGCGTCGGGCGGGTACCGGGAACTGGAGATGAATTGACGCCTGCGGCAAACGATTGGCGGAACAGAAGGAACACCCAAATGATGAACTCGAGACTATGCGACAGGCTGGGGATTGAATTCCCGCTGTTCGCCTTCACACATTGCCGCGACGTGGTCGCCGAGGTGACGAATGCCGGCGGCTTCGGCGTCCTCGGCGCGGTCGGGCTGACTCCGGAAAAACTGGATGTCGAGCTCAACTGGATCAACGAACGGGTCAGTGGCAAGCCATTCGGCGTCGATCTGCTGATTCCCGAGGTTATGATGGGCAAGGACTCGGACGCAACCGATTCCCAGCTTCGTGGCCAACTCCCGGAGCCGCACCGGAAATTCGTCGAGGATCTGCTGGAACGCTTCGGCATCGATGCGTCCGACCTCTGGTCCGATCAGTACGACGACCGTGACTCGTCCATCATGCGTCCGAGCGGCGCCGCGAGGATGCTGGAAGTCGCGTTCCGGTACCCGATCAAGATGTACGTCAACGCGCTAGGCGTGCCCCCGGCGGCGATCATTGCCGAGGCGCATTCAAAGGGCATCCTCGTCGGGGCACTCACCGGATCGCGGCGCCACGCCATCAAGCACGCCGAGGCCGGCGTCGATGTGCTGGTCGCCGCCGGGGGAGAGGCGGGCGGCCATTGCGGCGAGATCGCGACGATC
>JAJYAH010000800.1 GCA_021779635.1 Pseudomonadota bacterium
GGCCGCGCTTGAACCAAGGAAAGCCCATTCGAGAGCGGGGTGGTCCTTTCCCGGAAGCAGGGCTTGCCGAAACGTACATCTCTCATCCGCGGGCCCATGCCGTCGTGATCAACACGCGAGAACATGTGCCGCCCTTTCGTTGAGCCGGTGAAGACTGAGTGGTGGTTGACGCGTGCGAGCTGACCCTTACAGCTACCCCGCAAAGCAAGGCGTGATCGAGCAGCGAAGAGCCGGTACTTACGTCGATTGGTGGGGCAAGTGGCTGTGTTCGGCCAGATCGAAGAAGCGGGTGAATTCGCCTTGGAACGTCATGGCGACTGTCCCTGTCGGACCGTGCCGCTGCTTCGCGATGATGACTTCCGCCTTGCCGCGCGCGTCCCTCATCTCGGATTCCCAGGTGAGATGGTCGTCGGTGCCGGTCTGGGCTCTTTGTTCTTGAGATAATACTCTTCGCGATAGACGAACATGACGACGTCGGCGTCTTGTTCGATCGAGCCTGACTCGCGCAAATCCGAGAGTTGCGGCCGCTTTTCGTCGCGATTTTCGACCCCGCGCGAGAGCTGGGACAGCGCAACGACCGGGACGTTGAGCTCTTTGGCCAGCGCTTTCAACCCGGTCGTGATCTCGGTGATTTCCTGAACGCGATTCTGCGCGGCGCGCTGGGATCTGCCCTGCATGAGTTGAATATAGTCGACGACAATGAGGTGCAGGCCTCGCTGTCGCTTCAGACGGCGCGCGCGGGCCGCGAGCTGGGCGATGGAGAGCGCGCCGGTCTGGTCGATGAAGAGCGGCAGGCGGCGCATTTTCTGGCGGTAGTCGAGCAGCCTGCCGAAATCGGTCTCGCCAATGTCGCCACGCCTGATGCTGGAGGAGGGGACTTCCGCCTGTTCGGAGAGCACGCGGGTGGCAAGCTGTTCCGACGACATTTCCAGTGAAAAGAAGGCGACGATGCCCCCGGCGACGGGCCTCAGCGAACCGTCGACCTGTTGTGCCGCGTCGTAGGCGCTTGCGACGTTGAATGCTATGTTGGTGGCGAGTGACGTCTTTCCCATGCCTGGTCTGCCGGCGATGATGATGAGGTCGGTCGGTTGAAGACCGCCCATTTTGGCATCAAGATCCTTGAGACCGGTAGCAAGCCCCGAGAGCCTGCCATCGGACTGGTAAGCTTGCGCGGCCCTGTCAATGGCGTTGTCCAGCGCGGTCTCAAACGTCTCGAAGCCGCCGCCATAGCGTCCTGTTTCGGCGATTTCATACAGAAGCTGCTCGGCATGCTGGATCTGATCTTGCGGAGCGCAATCGACGGCCGCGTCAAATGCGTCATTGAGCATGTCCTCTGCGATCTTGATCAACTCGCGTCGCACCGCGAGGTCGTAGACGGTTCGGCCGTAATCGGCTGCATTGATGACGGTCGTCGCTTCCGCTGCTAGGCGTGCGAGATACTGCGCAACAGATAGTCCGGCAATGTCAAGTGTCGCAGGAAGGAAGGTCTTAAGGGTGATTGGATTGGCAATTTTGTTTGAGCGGATCAGCTCGCTCATCACCTCAAATATGGTCCCGTGCAGAGGCTCGAAGAAATGATTCGTCTTCAGGAAATCGGCAACGCGATGGTAGGCGTCGTTGTTGATCAGCACGGCGCCGAGTAGCGCTTGTTCAGCCTCGATATTGTGTGGCGGCTCGCGATAGTGCGGAGCTTCCAACGGTTTCAGTTTGAATGCTGCTTCTGCCACGTTTGTCCGTCCGTCGGCACCGAGTTGAAGCAGGACCTACGAAGAACAAACGATCATGCCGGGATGGGCGACGAATCGTCGTCCATAAGGAAAACTTAACACCCTTGAGCGTAAAACCAATCGTCTTGCGTCAGGGATGGCCACCCGCGAGGCGGAAGACCCGCGTGCGGGGCTTCAGCGCAGCCGCCAGCCCGGCCCCGCAGGGGTGACGCCCAAATTGCTCTCCCGACGAACCCGCAAGCACACAGATAACGGGGGGGCATGTGCAACAACTATGAGCAGCACATCCTGTGGGCCGAATTCTGCAAAATGGTACAGGCGCCGGTGGTATTCCGACGTCAAGCTGACAGCTTTGGTGGCGAGAAACGCGCAAATGAAGTGCCTCGGTGCAACAGACCAGTCTTCTTGCCGGCATTGCTGATCGGAAATGACCAGACCTATGCATCGCTTACGGCAACAACCCCTGACGCATCGCAAGCGCAACGGCGTGGGGAAGGGACAATGCGGCAAGATTTCGCCTCGCGTTGTCGAGATGGAACTTCACGCCGCGCGGCGTGACGTCGAGAATTGATGCAATGTCTTGCATTGTTTTCCCCTGAGATATCCATGCAAGGCACTGCCGTTCCCGCTGCGTCAGGGGGGTGCCCGTCTGATCGGTCAACGAGGCTCGTCCCATCCTGGCGCTCACATGCGCATGGTAGGTAAGGCCGATCATTTGCAAGAGATCCTGGGAGGTCTCAATGAAACGATCGAGTCCAAGGCTCCGGTCGTCCACCGCCAGCGTGAACGCCGCGGATTGTCCGTTGCCGCCGGGAATCCGAATCGTCAAACCTGTCCTGATCTTGAAACTGAGCGCATCGTCAAACAGGCGGCGTTCTCTGGCGGATTTCGCAGATCGCGCGTCACGCCCGTCCCATAATAACATTCGAGATGGGGTTCGGGGCTTCTGCAGAACGGGATCGATATCGTCGTAACCTTCATCAAAGTAGTGGTTGGTCCAGCTCTTCGGATAGGACGAGATCAGGTCCGGGACATTCGCGCGGCGCCCGAAATAAGCAAACCACCGGAATCCCAATGCATGCGCGGTCCGTTCCGCGACGCGCCGGAAATCATGTTCGGTGCGCGCAGTGTGAAGACAATCGACAAATTCATGGCAGGCCCTTTGGACATCTTTCATTTCGCCTCTTAGCTAAGTCTATGGTTTTCCCCTACGCGACGTGACGCGACTGCGTCGACGCTCGCGCCCTGCGTGTGCGTCGTCTATTGCGACCTTGCGGCAGCTTTGGGGCAGGCCGGCGTTCCCCACACCCCTGTCGAAACTGACAGCTCCAAGCGGTGGCCGCTCCTGCTTTCGTGATTCTCGAACCTGTGATTCGCAGCTGGAGATCAAGAATGAATGTCATCGCACTCACGCGTCCTGCGCTTTTGAGAAATTCCGCACTGGCGCTCGGGATGCACCGTCTGCGAAGGCGCGTTTTTCGGGATCGGTTGGAATGGGAGGTCTCGGTGTCCGACGGACTCGAGATCGATCAATACGACGCCCTGACGCCGACTTACCTGTTGGGCGTGGATCGGCGAGACGTTGTCGGTTGCGTCCGCCTACTGCCAACCACCGGCCGCAACATGTTAGCGGATACGTTTCCGATCTTGTTGGACGGTCAGGCTGCGCCGAAAAACGCCAAGATCTGGGAGAGCTCGCGTTTCTGCGTCGATACACAAAATGTGGCGGCCACAGCCGAGAATGGCTTGAAGGAAGCAACTTTCCTGCTGTTTGCGGCAATGATCGAATGGGGTCAGCAGCACGACCTTCAGGCGATCGCAACCGTTACGGATCTGAGGATGGAACGAATCTTGCGCCGAGCCGGGTGGGGCCTCGATCGCCTCGGCGAACCTCGCCAGATCGGAGCCACCAAAGCTGTCGCTGGGCTATTACCGGTC
>JAJYAH010000801.1 GCA_021779635.1 Pseudomonadota bacterium
GGTGAAGTCGTGGATCAGGGTCTCGCGATCCTCGTCGAAAACCTGGGTGCCGACCGGTACCTTGAGCACAATCGGTTTGCCGTTGGCGCCATGGCGGTCCTTGCCCATGCCGTTGGTGCCCTTCTGGGCCTTGAAGTGCTGCTGATAGCGGTAGTCGATCAGCGTGTTCAATCCATCGACCGCTTCGATGATGACGTCGCCGCCACGGCCGCCATTGCCGCCGCTCGGTCCGCCGAACTCGATATACTTCTCGCGGCGAAACGCCACGCAGCCGTTGCCGCCGTCGCCGGAGCGGATATAGACCTTTGCCTCGTCAAGGAATTTCATGGCCTACCCGTATCGCAGGGGCGCGGATGCGGCAACCTTTAGATGCCGGAGATCGCCTAAAAGGCCGCATTTTCAGGCCTTTTCGAGGCCTTGCGCGCGCCGCCCGCCCGGCGCGCCGTTATCGCTCGGCGGTCCGCCGGCGGATCAGATATTTCTGCGATCCTTCCAGCACCAGCTCGCGGCGCTGGTTGAACACGGTGCTGCGCAACGCCACCACACCGGTGCTGCGGCCGGGCGTCAGTTCCGTCACTTCGAGCGCCGGATAGATCGTGTCGTCGGCAAACACCGGCTTCAAGAACCGGCTCGATTGTTCGAGAAAGCCGACCAGCGATTCCTCCACCATGAAGGGGAACATTCCGCTGCCGGGTGCGGTGTGGATCAGCGTCTGGAAACCATGCGCCAGCAGGTTCGGCATGCCGCGGGCGCGGCAATATTCGACGTCGTAATGCACGGGATGGGTATCGCCGCTCGCCACCTGGAAGGCCGCGAATACCGCCGTCGTCATGGTGCGGCTGGGAATGACAAAGCGCTCGCCGAGCACGAAGTCTTCAAACCAGCGTTGTTCCGGCACCATGCGATGCTGTGCGGGATCGAACTCGGTCATGGCGGATATCCTGCGAGAAGAGCTGCTGGCGTACCGGTACCGCAGCGGTGTCGTGGCGGCAATTGGCGTCTTGCCCGGGCATAGCCGTCTGAAGGACGGCGTCGCTTTCGCTTGCCTATTGTCCGGGGCCTCCACGTCTTTAAAACGGCGTTGCACAGACGTCATGGCCGGAACAAGTCCGGCCATGACAAGAATGCCAAGCGGCGCTTGCGGTCACACATGAATCTCTTCGCGAAAATCTCGATCGCCGCCGACGAGCGCTCCGCGCGCCTCGCCGGCATCGGATTGATGGTGCTGTCGGTCTTCATGTTCTCGTTCGGCGATGCGCTGGGCAAGTTCATCGTTGCGACCTATTCGGTCGGGCAATTGTTGTTGCTGCGCGGTGCCGCGGCGCTGATCGTGCTGTCGCCATCGATCTGGCGCGGCCGTCGCGAATTTTGGCGGGTGCAGCAGCCGTGGCTGCAGCTGTTGCGGGTGATCCTCTCGACACTGGAGGTCGCGGCGTTCTTCCGTGCAACGGTGTATCTGCCGCTGGCCGACGTCACCACCTACTATCTGGCGGCTCCGATTTTCGTCACCGCGTTGCCGGCGATCGTGCTGCGCGAGCGGGTCGGCTGGCGGCGCTGGAGCGCCGTCCTGATCGGATTTTGCGGCGTGCTGATCGCGCTGCGTCCCTCGGCGCAGACCGTCAGCTGGCCGGCGATGATCGCGCTTGGCGGGAGCATGACGTTTGCGGTGCTGATGCTGATCACGGGTTCGCTGCGCGCAACGCCGGATATCGTGCTGGCCTCGGTGCAGTTCATGGGCACGTTCGTCTTCGGCGCGGTGCTGGCGCCGTTCGGCTGGGTCACGCCGACGCCGGGAAGCCTCGTGTTCTTTGTCGTGGCCGGCTGCATCTCGGCCTGCGCGCTATTATGCGTCAACCGCTCGCTGAAACTCGCCCCTGCGAGCGTTGTCGTGCCTTATCAGTATTCCATGATCATCTGGGCGGCGATCTTCGGCTACGCCGTGTTCGGCGACGTGCCATCGGTCGCAACGATCGCGGGTGCGTCGATCATTATCGGTGCCGGGTTCTACATCTTCCTGCGCGAGCGGGGTCCGGGGCGTGACGAGATGGTGGTCAGTCCGCCGGGGTAAATACCCGCGACGTCCCCGCATGCGCGGGGACATCGATATGCTTACGAGCGCTAGCGTTTGTGCCGCGTCGAGCTGTTCCAGTTCTTCAGCGACGACCAGACGCTGCGCGAGAGCCTGAAGCAATCGACCGGCGTCGAGGATCCCAGCGCCTCGAAACGATGCAGTTCGACGCCGCTCCACTGGAAGCCGCATTTCTCCAGAATGTTGCGCGACGACGGGTTGGTCACCCGCGCGCCGGAGATCAGGTGCTCGACGTCGAATTCCTCGAAGGTGAAATCGATCGCCGCCCGCGCCGCTTCGGTGCCGAAGCCCTGGCCCCAATGCTCGACGCCGAGCCAGTAGCCGAGTTCCGGGGCCTCCGGCTCGCGCCAGTCGATGCCGACCATGCCGATCGGCACATAATTGTTTTCGATCAGGAACACGGTCTCGCGAGGATCGTTCGCCATCGCGCGAACGAACTCCACGGCATGGTCGTGCAGATAGGGATACGGCAGGCGGCGGGTATTCTCCGCAATGCGGCGGTCGTTGGCGAGGCGCGCAATCGCTTTTACGTCCGCGAGTGTCGGCCTGCGCAGCATCAGCCGTTCGGTCTCGAGGACGCAACTACTCGCCTGACGCAAGGTCGGGGTCGGGATATCCTGCAACATGTCGGGCTCCTGTGACGCAGCTCTTGGACTACCGCGCATGTTCTGATCGCAAAACCGGGGAGCGTTTTTGCGGAACAGGCGCAATAAAAAGGGGAGGCCGGTTTCCCGCCTCCCCTTAGAGCCCTCTGGAGCTCCGCCGGTTCAACAGGACCCGGCGGACTCATCTATCCACCGTCTACTCGGCCGCGGCTTCCGTCATCGGAACAACCGATACGAAAGTGCGGCCGTTGGCTTTTGCACGAAACTCAACATGACCCTCGACCTTGGCGAACAAAGTATGGTCAGTGCCCATGCCGACATTAAGGCCGGGATGCCAGGTGGTGCCGCGCTGACGCGCGATGATGTTGCCGGGGATCACGTGCTCGCCACCATAGGTCTTGATTCCAAGGCGCTTGCCCGCCGAATCACGGCCGTTACGCGATGAACCGCCTGCTTTTTTGTGAGCCATGGCCCGTCTCCAACTTCTATCTGATCTCTAGTTCAATTCCTTGACGGAATCATTTCACTTTGTGTCGCGCTTCACTTTGTCGCGCTTCACTTTTTTTCACTTTTGCCTGTTGCCGCGGCCTTCTTGGCCGGCGCTTTCCTGGCATCGGGCCTGGCGCGAGGCTTTGCCGTTTTTTTGGCAGCGGTCTTCTTGGCCGGCGCCTTCTTCGCGGTCTTGCTCGGCGCCTCATCGTCGCCATCGACTGGCGTTGCCACGACCGGCTTCTCGCGCTTTGGCCGCGGACCGATGGTCGGCTTGTTGTCGTTGGTCAGGATCTCGGTGACGCGCAGCACCGTGATCTCGTCGCGATAGCCGCGCTTGCGGCGCGAATTCTTGCGGCGGCGTTTTTTGAACGAGATGACCTTCGGGCCGCGCTTGTGCTGCAGCACTTCGGCCGCAACCGAGGCGCCGGCAACCGTGGGTGCGCCAAGCACCGGCGATTCGCCGCCGACCAAAAGA